>DATDFW010000084.1:0-7259 GCA_036522375.1 Nitrospiraceae bacterium | reverse complement strand
GGATAACGAACAAGCTTGGAGGGATCATCTGAAACTTCGTTTGAGGTGCGCATTCGAGGATCGACCAGGCCTATCCTTAAGCGGAAATATGGGAGTGCGAGCATGCTCCCCTTACCCTTAGTATGGCGGGCATCGAACCGGGGCCGGGGATATGATTGACCTATGTAAAGAAACATACAGTTGACGGCTGGGATGGAAAGGGGATAGAGTGACTCCATGCGAGTCCATGCTCATCGCTCCCCTTCGGTGCTGGCCTGCACGCTTGTCGTGCTCTTTTTTGTGCTGAGCTTCAATGCATATGCCTGTCTGCTGCCGGTAAATGCAGTCACACCTGCTGCAATGGCCAATGGGTGTGCAGTTCCAGATGAGCAACCTGTTTCTCAGTACTGCGATGCGTTTACAACGCTCCGCGTGCAGTCTGCCGATAAGCTTCAACTGGACAGTGACTCTCAGACGATCTGTTCTCAAGACACGGCCTCGTTAGCGCTTCTTGTCATTCACACCCCACACAATAGCCACTTGTCCGATCATCCCATAGTCGGCCCTCTCCATGATCTTCTGCTCAAGATTTCCGTGCTTCGCATCTGATCTTCCTCTCCCATACTGCATAATTTTTCCGTTTTAATCACGAGCGCCGTTCGACGCCCGATTTCAGCGTTCGATTTACTGTCTACGTGCACTGGTCACGAACGATCAGAGTATGGACAGGGCTCTGATCGTAGAGGAAATCTCGGAGGTCATTTTATGAAACTGAATAGACAACGTCACTGTCTGATGGTTGCGTCATTGCTGGTGATGTTTTTCATCAGCGGACTATCGTGGGCACGGGATACCGGCTCTGTGCTGCACAACAGGCTGATGCTGCCGGAATTGATCCACGAGGTCCTGGCCCGAAATCCCGAGCTGGTCGCGGCACGCAAGCAATGGGAAGCCGCCACGAATCGGATTACGCCGGCGCGGTCATTGGATGACCCAAGCGTGTTCGTCGATTTCTTTAATACCCCACACACCCTCAACTTCACGCAGACGCAAAACACTATTTTTGGGCTCACGCAGAATCTCCCCTTTCCAGGAAAACTCGGACTCAAAGGCGAGGTGGCGAGTCGTTCGGCCGATATGACCGAGCAATGGGTCCGCGCGAAGGAACGGGAACTGGTCGCCCGCCTCAAGCAGGCCTACTACGAGCTGTTTCTCGCGCAGAAGGCCATCCAGATTCATCATGAACAGGTGCAGTTGCTCAGACAGTTTGTGGAGATTGCGAACGCGAAGTTTCGTGGGGGTATGGGAAGTCAGGCCGATGTCCTCAAGGCCCAAGTCGAGTTGTCCCTGTTGTTCCAACAACTTCCCGGCCTCGAACAGCGTCGGCAAACGGTTGAGGCGATGCTGAATACGCTGCTCGATCGGGACCCAGCATCACCATTGGGCATAGCGCAAGAGCCCTCTCAACTGCCCCTCGATCAGCCCATTGACGATCTGCACAGTCTGGCACTGAACGACAGGCCGGAGATCAAAGCCGCCGAGCTGGATGTACAGCGGAACGAGCAATCCCACGCATTGGCTCAACGCCAGTACTATCCGGACTTCAATGTGTCGTTTCGTCGATTCCAGAACTTTCAGGCCGACAATGGATACGGCGCCTACGTGTCGATGACCATCCCCTTCGCGTTCTGGACCAAGCCGAAGTACGACGCAGGCGTGCAGGAGGCAGCGGCGGCAGTCGCGGTCGCGCGGGCGCAGCAACAGACCGTCGAAAACATGACCCGGTTTCAGATCAACGATCTTCTGGCCAAACTCAGGGCGACTGACCAGGTGGCCACGTTGTACCGCACCACCATTCTGCCGCAGGGCGAGCAGAGCTTAGAAGCGGCACGCGTCGGGTATCGTGCGGGCAAAGCAGGATTTCTCGATCTCATTGACGCGCAGCGAGCCTGGCGAGGGTTTCAGCTTGAATATTTCAAAACCCTCGTGGATCGCCAGCAGCGACTGGCTGAACTGGAGCAGGTTGTCGGCATCACACTCGATCGGCAGAGCTAACGTAATCACATAAGGAGGAGCACATGAATCAGCAGATCTACAGAAAAAATTTCATAGTCGGCGCGGTGGCGATCGGTGTGATCGCCGGAGCCGCTGTCGGTTTTTTTACCGCCCACGGGATGATGGGAACAGGGAGCATCTCGGCTGCCCCAGCGTTGGCAGGGGAGAAGGCTGACATGGGAACAGGAGGCGTCTCGACGCCTCCAGGGCGGGTGGGTGAGATGGGAGAGATGAAGGGCATGTCCATGGAGCAGATGGACATGAAGAAGATGGCTCCGGCAGGCGAAAAGTCGATGGAAGGCATGCCAGGCATGTCCACGGCGCCGTCCGGCGGTGTGGTGGTTCCGGCTGTGATGAGACAGTTGATCGGGGTCCGAAGCGCGCCAGCCGGCGTCGCGGTATTAGGCCAGGAGATCCGCGCAGTCGGCATGGTCGGCTACGACGAACGTGGTTTTACTCAGGTCACAGTGAAAACTCCCGGGTGGGTGCGACAGGTCTTTATCAATTCGATCGGTCGTCCAGTTCACAAAGGCGACCCTCTCTTCACCCTCTACTCGCCGGACCTTCTGGCCACGCAGGGTGAGTTTCTCATCGCCGTGAAAACGCAGGGCCAACTCGCTACCAGTCCACTCGCTGAAGTCAAAGCCAACGCCGCGTCCCTCGTGGCCAGTACGCGAGAACGCCTGCGATTGTGGGATGTGACCGATGCGCAAATGGCAACGCTGCAACGTCGAGGTATAGCGGAACCGGTGCTCACAATCTATGCTCCGTCCTCGGGGATTGTCATGAAACGAGAGGCCTTGCCGGGGAAATATGTGGAACCAGGCACGATACTGTATGAGGTGGCGGACCTCTCTACGGTCTGGATCTCTGCCGACATCTACGAGTCAGAGGTCGCGTCGGTGACACTCGACCAGCCGGCTTCCGTCACGTTCGCCGCGTATCCAGGAGAAGCGTTTCAGGGCAAGATTTCATACATCTATCCCACGCTGAATACCGAAGCCCGCACCGTGCGGGTACGGGTGGAATTGCCGAATCCTGGACTCAAGCTAAAGCCGGGCATGTACGGAACCGTCATCTTGCAGACCGATTCGACGAAGAGGTTGGTTGTTCCCAAGGAAGCCGTTCTGAACACAGGCCTCCGCCAACTCGTGTACATGGATCGAGGGCAGGGCCGTTATGAGCCGACGACAGTCAAGCTGGGACGGCGAAGCCAGGATGACGTGGAAGTGCTGGAGGGACTCAAAGAAGGGGACCGGATTGTGACCTCGGCAAATTTCATGTTGGATGCGGAGAGCAAGTTGACATCGGCCTCGAGCATGCAGGCCATGATGGGAAGGATCGGTATGGGCGATTGGCAAATGCGCGGTGCATATGAAGGCAAGATGGAAGGCATGGAAGGGATGGACATGGGAAAGGGCGGCATGGAGGGCATGAAAGGGATGGAAGGGATGAAGGGCATGCCGATGGGGGACATGAAGGGCATGGAGGGCATGAAAGATATGGAAGGGATGAAAGGGATGAAGGGCATGGAAGGTATGGAGATGGGGGGCAAGAAAGAGACGACAGGAGCTTCGACGCGGCAGAGCAACGGACTCACACTCTCCCTCACGACGGCGCCGGAAAACCCCGTGCCCGGTACGGTGCTGCTCAAACTCAAGCTCGCAGATCAGGCCGGCAAGCCGGTGACCAATGCACAAGTCGTATTCGTGTACACAATGCCGATGCCGGGCATGATGGATTCCAAAGCGCCGGCCCGTCACACCAAGGATGGGATCTACGAAGGTAACGTGCTGTTCGGCATGGGGGGCACGTGGGTGGTGACGGTCAATGCGACGGTACCAGGACAACCGCCTATTGCCGAAAAGTTCCAGTTCTCGGTCGGCGGCGGGATGTAATCGGGGAAAGCGGGCATCATGGCGCCTGCGGGCTACGGGAGAAGCGACCTGCTTCAGCAGGCTGGGGGCGGGAGGGTGAAAACTATGGGTGAGAAGAAATGATTGAGCGACTCATTGAAGGAAGCGCCCGCAATCCGGTTCTGGTCATCCTCTTTGTCTTGCTATTGGCAAGCTGGGGCCTATGGGCAGGATTTCAGGTTCCGCTGGATGCGGTTCCTGACTTGTCCGATGTGCAGGTGACCATCTACACCGAGTGGCCGGGGCGCAGCCCCACGTTGATTGAAGATCAGGTCACCTATCCGATCGTCACGTCCCTGCTGGCCGGCCCGAAAGTCAAACGAGTGCGAGGGGTCTCAGAATACGGCGTCTCCTATGTATATGTGATCTTCGAAGACCGGACGGACTTGTACTGGGCACGAAGTCGTGTGCTGGAGTACATGCAAAAGTTGACTGGGAAGTTGCCTTCTGGCGTCGCGCCGACGCTCGGCCCTGATGCGACCGGCGTCGGGTGGGTGTATCAGTATGCGCTAGTTGATGAAACCGGCGCACACGACCTGGCGCAGCTCCGAGGTTTGCAAGATTGGTATCTGCGCTTTCAATTGGAAAGTGTGCCGGGTGTGGCAGAAGTCTCGGCGGTCGGCGGGTTCGTGAAGCAGTATCAAATCGAAGTGGACCCGAACACGTTGGCCGCCTACAAGTTACCGATCAAAACGATCATCGAAGCGGTCCGGAACAGCAATGCGGAGGTGAGCGGCCGTGTTTTAGAAATGGCCGGCACGGAATACGTGATTCGAGGAAGAGGCTATTTGCGCTCGATTGATGATATTGAGTTGATCCCTGTCGGGACCGATGGACACGGCACGCCCATCTTGATCCGGGACATTGCCCATGTCCACCTTGGGCCGGACCAGCGGCGGGGCGTTGCCGAATTGGACGGCAAGGGTCAGACGGTCGGCGGCATCGTGATCATGCGCGCTGGCGAGAACGCCCTCTCGGTGATCGAGCGGATCAAAGCCAAGCTGGTAGAGATCACGCCGGCCCTGCCGAAGGGTGTCCACCTCGTTCCCACCTACGACCGGTCCGATCTCATTCATCGAGCCATTGCCGTACTGCGCGAGAAGCTTGTGGAAGAGAGTGTGATCGTCAGCCTGGTCGCAATCGTCTTTCTGTTTCATCTGCGCAGTGCTCTGGTGGCGATTTTCATCCTGCCGGTGGCAATACTACTCGCCTTCATCCCGATGGCCTACTTGCATATCACGTCCAGCATTATGTCGCTCGGTGGTATCGCCATTGCCATCGGCGCGATGGTGGACGCAGCCATCGTCATGGTGGAAAACGCCCATAAGCGGTTGGAACAAAGTCCGAATGCAGACCGGATTGAAACCATCATCGCGTCGGCCAAAGAGGTCGGTCGTCCCTTGTTCTTCTCGCTGCTGGTGATTGCCGTATCATTCCTGCCGATCTTCGCGCTGGAAGCCCAGGAGGGGCGGTTATTCACGCCCCTGGCCTATACCAAGACCTTTGCCATGCTCTTTGCCACCGTGCTTTCGGTGACTTTGGCCCCTGTACTGATGGTCCTCCTGATCCGAGGACACATCCGACCGGAGGCGAAGAATCCGTTGAACTGGCTGCTGATCACTCTGTATCGGCCCATCCTTTCCGGCGCGCTGCGCGTCCGGTGGCTGACGCTGGGGGTAGTGGTGGTGGTAGCGGGAGTCACGGCGCCGGTCTTTTCCCGCCTCGGCGCAGAATTCATGCCGCCGCTGAACGAGGGGACGATCCTCTACATGCCCACCACCGTCCCCGGTCTCTCGATTCCTGAATCGGTCAAGATCTTACAGGTCCAGGATCAGTTGCTCACGACCTTCCCTGAAGTGGAACGGGTATTCGGCAAGATGGGGAAGGCTCCGACAGCCACCGATCCGGCTTTTGTCGGAATGGCAGAAATCACGGTCACTCTCAAACCGGAAGCGCAATGGCGCCCCGGCATGACCTGGGACCGTTTGCTGGATGAGATGGATACGAAGCTACACATTCCGGGATTTCCGAACATCTGGTGGATGCCGATCCAAACCCGGACCGAAATGATTACGACCGGTGTCCGGAGTCCGGTCGGGATCAAAGTCCTGGGGCCAGATCTGAAGACCATTGAAAAAATCGGCTTGGAGATTGAGCAAGTCTTGGCAAACGTGCCGGGCACAAAAAGCGCGTTTGCCGAACGGTTGAACGAAGGGTATTACCTGGACTTGATCATCAACCGGCGTGAAGCAGCCCGCTACGGCCTGACGGTGGGGGATGTGCAAGAGGTGATCACCTCGGCGATCGGGGGAGAAACCGTGACGACTACGGTCGAAGGACGGGAGCGGTATCCAGTCAATGTCCGCTACAAACGCGAACTGCGCGATGACCCAGACCGGCTCAAGAGGGTGCTGATTCCCACGCCAAACGGCGCGCAGATTCCACTCGGGCAAATCGCAGAGATAGTCATCAATCAAGGCCCTCCGTCGATCGCAGATGAAGCAGGGGCGCTGGCTGGTTTGGTCTCTGTCGCGGTCAGCGGCCGAGACCTGCGCGGCTATGTCCAAGATGCTCAACGGGCGGTCAAAGACCGAATGACATTACCCCCAGGCTACCGGCTGATCTGGACCGGTCAATACGAGCATTTGGTACGGGCAGAAGAACGGTTACAACTGGTTGTCCCTGTCACCATTGCGATCATTCTCTTGCTGCTCTATCTCAACTTCGGGTCGCTGGCGAAATCGCTGATCGTGCTGATGTCCGTTCCCTTCGCCGCGATCGGGGCCATCTGGTATCTCCACTATCTGGGCTTTAACTTGAGCGTGGCGGTCTGGGTGGGGATCATCGCACTCGTCGGTGTGTCGGCTGAGATCGGCGTCGTCATGCTCGTCTATCTTGATGAGGCCTACGAGCGGCGCGCGCGTGAGGGACGGATGGTGACCGGTCAGGACCTGCGCGAGGCCATTCTGGAAGGTGCGGCCCAAAGGGTGCGGCCCGTGATGATGACCGTAGCGGCGATTATTGGGGGGTTATTGCCGATCATGTGGACCACCGGTACGGGCGCCGATGTCATGAAACGGATTGCGGCACCGATGATCGGCGGCATGGTCAGCTCGACAATTCTTACGCTTTTGGTGATCCCCGTGCTCTATGCCCTCTGGCGTGGGTGGACCGGGCCCAGCAGGGTTTCGCCCGTACTCACCGATACCGACCGTTCTCTGCAAGAACAGGAAGGTATCAGCGTTTCCGAGAGGCAACATACATGAAGCGCGGTGAACAGGGTAGTGAACAGGTTGACTCGGCAGGCGG
>DATDFW010000083.1:0-4473 GCA_036522375.1 Nitrospiraceae bacterium | reverse complement strand
CAAACTGATCATCGTCGACGTGATGCTGTCCGATCAAGGAATTCGCGCAGTCCGAGGAATTAGTCTCAGGACATAACGGAAGAATTTTCAAGAAGAATTAAAGTGAGGATCGGAAATGGGAGAACAACGCGCATCAGCAATCATGAATCAGTGTGACAAGGGTCATGTGCTTCTCGCGGCTCTCATGCTGATCTTTCTGCTTGGGGTCGTCGGCATGACGTCTCTGTATCTGGCAAGTCAGGACAGACCGGGTGTCAGCGCCATGACAGAAGACAAGCTTGCGCAACAGCTGGCCGATGGTGCGACCGATATGGTGATGAGCTGGTTTCACGATCCGAGCGCCACGCCAACAGTGATCGGTGGATTGCTGGCCAAACGTCAAGGGGACCTTGCGAGCGGGCCATCATTCTTCGACCTAGCAGGGCGTTCGCAGTTTGTGGGGACGGTTGATCATCCTGACATCCTCCTTGATGCGGCGAACCAGGCGGATAATCAGATGCTCAATGATTCGCCCAACAGCTTTCACAATTCCTTGGGGGGACTTGGCCGAATTAATAAAGTGAAAATGTATGGCCCCCTGCAGCCAGGCTTGTTGAGCACGGTCGAGGTAACGGCTACGACAGTCGACCACCTTCCGGTTGCACGAACGGTTCAGCTCCAGCTTGGTGCTGTATCACTTCCCGCAATTCGCGCGGCGGTACAAATAGGGCAGACTCCTGGTGCCACGCAGCCAGGCGATCCATTTCCCGTCCTCGCCCATTGGGGTGATTTACGGGTGTTGGGCGATTTTGCAGTGCAGCGAGTTGAGGATATTGCCCTCAAAAGCACTGCAGCCCCCGTCACTGGTCAGTCATATGACCAGATGCTGTATGCGCAAGATCGCTGGATGGAATATTGGATTGGTGGGACCATTTCGGTTATAGCTCCTCCACCCGGTCAAGGTGCAAATCCTCCGTTTCCTGAAAACGTGCACCTGCACCAATATCCGACACCAGGGGTGAGGCTCGACCAGTGGAACTATGACTCGCTCAAGAAAATCGCCCAGCATTGGGGAACCTACTATCGACTCGATCATCTGGGGCAGCTCCACCCACAGGGGGCCTCGGACTCGGATCAGGGAATTACACCTGCAGATGTTCTAGAGTCTCAAATTGTCGGAAATCAGCGTGGATTGGTCTTCATCGACACAGTCGATGGGCAACCGCCGCGTGTCGATAATATGGGAACACTGGTATTGGATACGGAATATGTTGAAGGGCTTCTGGTCGTGCAAGGTCATATGCTGCTCAGGCCTCGTGCTGAAGGGAAATCTGTTCCGGTTCTCAGTCCATCTCCGCCGGAAGCACAGTCGCTAGGGGGAAGGGTGCCGGTGCAACTGTCCGGCATCCACGTGAATGGTCTGCTCTATGCGGCGGGTACGATCAGGATTGAACGGTCCACTCGTCTATATGGGGCTATGATGGCAGGGCAGGGCGTGACCTCGATTGGAACCGGTACCATGATTGAGGTTTGGTACAACGCCGATTTGGCACAGGGACTGTTTCGCGGGCTTCCAGTTGTGTATCGGGCCCCTGGGACCTGGCTGACAAAATATTAACAGGATGCTGAATCATTTATTCTTCTTACTCGGTGTCCCTGAATCTGCCCAGGTAGCCTCTTTTTCCCAGAGACCGGCCTTGCCCCATGAAGCGTTCTCGTATCGTTCAGACCCTCTACCTTGAAGGGGGTTAGGTGGATGAGAAGTCTAGCCTGATTGATTACTCCAGTGGGCATTGTCACCCCGCCCGCAATTGTGTTCCATCATGATGTATTTTCCGAATGGGCAACTTGCTTTTTCACATCCCGCTAAAGGCAGGGAGTTGAGACAAGACATCGGATATGACCGTCGATACCGACATTCTTCGCGGAAAGGATCCGTGGGGTGAAACCGTCTCGCACGATCGAGCAGAATGTGCTGGATGCGCTGGTCTATCGCGAAATCATCAGTCAGGACAATATGCTGGCGGCCATCGACGATTCAAAGGCCGGCAGCCTCGATCTAGAAACGGTGCTCCTCGACCGCTATGGGGTCCCGAAGCACGCGTTAGGGTCCGCCCTAAGCGATTTTTATCAATGTCCCTACCTGCCGTATGACGAACGAACGGTTATTGATGCCGACCTATTGAAACCGCTCAACCTCGACTATCTCAAGAAAAACCTTTGGCTGCCGATCACTCGTCGAGGTGCATTCATCGATGTGCTCACCAGCGATCCGCACGATCTCGATAAGGGGTGGGATGTGCGGCGCACCTTTCCTGGAGTGACCATTCGCTATGCCGTGGGTCTGCGTCGTGATATCGAACAATTTCTCCATCTGGCCACGGACCAGGGAACCAGTGGGTCTATCGGTGCCATTCTTGGTGAGCTGATCAATGATGTCCATCTTGAATCTGCCATCGACTCCGTATCCAGCGGCATCGACGAGAACGACTCAGCCGTTGTGCGACTGACCAACCAAGTGATTGCCGAGGCTGACCGCCTTGGTGCTTCGGACATTCACATTGAACCCTACGCGGACCGTAAAGATATGGCCGTGCGTCTGCGAATAGACGGTAGTTGCTTCACGTACATGAAAATTCCCGCGTCCTATCGGCGTGCGATCGTATCACGCATCAAGGTCATGGCTAATCTGGATATCGCTGAACGACGCAAACCCCAAGACGGCAAGATTCGGTACCGGCTGGCGAAGTATCGAGAGATCGAAGTACGGGTCGCGACGCTGCCCACCTCAGGACAGGATGAAGATGTGGTGCTGCGTCTCCTCACGGCCAAACAACCGATGTCGCTCGACGCGATGGAATTTGCCCCCGCCATCTTACGGGCCATTCAGGCCATGGCAGAGAAACCCTATGGGATCATCCTGTGTGTCGGACCGACTGGGTCCGGCAAGACAACAACCTTGCACGCCATTCTTAAACACATCAACACCGATGAGCGAAAGATTTGGACGGCCGAAGACCCGATTGAAATAACCCAGGACGGTCTCCGTCAAGTCCAGGTCCATCCGAAGATCGGTCTCACCTTCGCGGTCGCGATGCGTGCGTTTCTGCGCGCCGATCCCGACGTCATCATGATCGGCGAAATGCGAGACAAAGAAACGGCCGACATCGCCATTGAGGCTTCCCTTACAGGCCACTTGGTGCTCAGTACCCTGCATACGAACAGCGCAGTCGAAACGGTAACTCGTTTGTTGGATCTCGGATGCGATTCATTCAGTTTTGCCGATTCGATGTTGGGAGTACTCGCCCAGCGCCTGTGTAAACGGATCTGCATCCATTGCAAGGAGGCCTATCATCCGAGCCCGCAGGAGTATGAGGAACTGGCGCATGGGTATGGCGCGCGGGACTGGTCCACACTGGGCATCGAGTACCGCGCTGATTGGAGTCTATATCGGGGACGAGGCTGCGAAGTCTGCAACCGAACCGGCTTCAAGGGACGAGTGCCACTCCATGAATTGCTGCCTCCCTCGGAAGAAATGAAACAGCTCATCCAGACTCGATCGCGAACCGCCGAGATGTTGGCTCTCGCAATGAAGGAGGGGATTGTCACATTGGTTCAAGACGGCATTCGCAAGACGCTACAGGGACTCACTACCTATCGCCAAGTCAGGGCTGTGGCCATGAAATAGCTGATAGTTGAATCTGTTTCGGGCATTTCGTTAGTCTCACGTTCCATCCACTCAGGCATTTCTCCATTTTTCTAATGCCGCAACCTAACATTGGGTTCGATGCAATGCGACGAAATGGCATAGAAATTTGTCCGCTTAAAGGCAGCATCCGAAAGGTGCTTCAAGCATGACAACATCGACAGGTCTGCTCTGTAGCCACGAAGTAAGTCATCGTCCCTTGTCGTCTCCTCATATCAGTTCCCACCGTCAGCAATTCAACATTTTCTCTTAACTGTATGCGCGGTGCTCATTTGTATGGAGCGCGAACGTAACAGCCTTCTCGTGCCCGAAAAATGCACGCAGGATCGATTACGGACTGTCCGCCAGTGCAGTTCCAGAGCAATATGGATCGTGTTTCTGACCCGAGGGACATATCATTAGGATGGTATCCGTAGCGGCGGACAAAAACTGTACAGGCTATTCGCCGAAAATTGTCATTCAACCTCGCGAAAAATGACCAAATCTATCCCCTTCAGTTGGGGGGGATGGCCTGTCAAATCACTAGGTTAGATGAATAAAATAGCGAGTCTCTGGTGGCATGTCACTTGCTCATCTTTGCAGACGCGCTATGTACACCCTCTCCATCATAAAGAACAGCAAGCGACAAAAGACAAGCCGAGCCCGCGCTGAGATCGGCTTCACGCTCATCGAGATGATGATCGTCGTAGCGATTATTGGCATTGCCGGACTCATTGCATTACCAAACTACTTGGTATGGCAGTCTCGCTCTGAATTGAGACAGGCGGTCACTGAGGTGCAGAACCAGT
>DATDFW010000082.1:0-2623 GCA_036522375.1 Nitrospiraceae bacterium | reverse complement strand
TACTGTCGCTGGCAACACTGCTCGTCTATGCGGTCATCCGCTCCAAGATCGGACTTGCCATCGGCACGGTCGGCGTATTGGCTATCTCATTTTCAATCGCTGTCGTCGGGTTCATCCTTCCCGCAATCGATGCGGTGAGTTCGGCCAGGCGCGCCAGCGACACGATCAAGTCATTCCCACGACCTTCCTCAGAACCTCTCCATTTATACAGTCCCCGATGGCCAGACAATGAAGATGTCGTGTATTACCTAAACCTGGAACCGGCGCTTCCACGCCTGGCATCGGAGGACATGCTGCTGGCCAGGGTTCGTGAAGCCGGCCATGTGCTGGCCGTCATGGATAAAACCTCCTATAAAACCCTTCATCAGAAGACGGATGTATCGGTGGAACTTGTCCATGAGTTCCCCCAACGCCGACACAAGAACCTCTATCTTCTGATGATCAGACCGGCTGAAACCAACTGACGAGTATTTAGAAGGGATTGTCCATAAAAGGTCTCGCGCCGCACTCTTGTTATCCATTTTCAGAAAACGGTTGACCGGCGCACTGCAATTCGACTACACGGTTGCATCGGTGTCCTGTCTCACAAACAACACGTTTCGAATGATGGAACTGAGCCTCAGACCTCGTCCGTGATATTGGCCGAAAGGCGGCCGCCGATGCTCAACCGATCCGTACCCGTTTGCTTCTGAATAATGCCCCATCGCTGGATTGCGCCCGCCTGCGTCGTCAGATACACCCGAATCAACTCCGGACATTGCATCCCGGCGTCCCCCTCGATCAGTCCTAGACCGGGAATCGAAATTCAGCACCAGGTTGAAGCTCTGGTATCCACATGCAGAGTGTCCATGCCGAACTGCTGGGCTCCTATCGCATGGCGCCCGCCGGTCACAGACACGCCACGCCCCTCTCGCATCGCACGTCCAATCACTTGCGGGATGTCCTGGGCAGACCAAACCACGACCATCTCCTAGACCGAGGTCGGCTTAAGCCCCGAATATACATCGTTGGGAAAGAAACAGGGGGAACAGGTCCCCAGTTGAACACAAACTCTAAGGCGTAACCGCCGTCGCACCAGCCAATGTTAAGAAGTGTCTTCGAGTGATCAACGTCGGTCCTCAGCCTTTATGCAGATGAAGCAGAAAAATAGAGCCAGCATTGCCAACTATTAACTTTTCTTCCCTTGTCAATCAAAGACTTCTTCGTTTCCTTTGATCTTTCGACAACATTTCAGCATATTAGCGGAAAGCAGCGAGCGACTCATAACTTCGCACATGACCAACACCCCACACAATCCTCTCCGTGGATTGTTGATCGCGCAATTCTGTGGCGCGTTCAATGACAACGCCTGGAAGCTCATGGTCGCCTTGTTGGCCATCCGGCAGGCCACTGCACAGCTGACGCCGGGACCTGAAATGGAAACTGCGGCACAGACGCAGACGGCGATCACGTTCATCATTTTCACCTTGCCGCTGATGTTGCTGTCGTTAGTCGGCGGCACCTTGGCCGATCGATTGAGCAAACGCACGGTGATCATCTCGATCAAAGTCGTCGAGGTGTGTCTTATGAGCGCCGGCACTGTTGCACTCTGGCTGAATCCCGCTGGCGGCATCCTGCCATTGATCGTCTTATGCGGGATGGGTGCACATAGCGCGCTCTTCGGCCCGTCGAAGTACGGAATTCTCCCCGAATTGATTCCGCACGAACGTCTCGCTGCCGGCAACGGCCTGTTGGAAGTCTGGACCTTCGCCGCCATTCTGACAGGCACGGCTGCCGGAGGCTTTCTCTTGCAGACCGCCGATGTTCAGGTCTGGATGGCACCCCTTGTCTTAGCCGCCTTATCTGTAATCGGCTTGGTTGCGGCCTTCGGCATCCCCCACGTCCCCGCCGCCCGATCAACGGGCGGTGTCGGCTCAACGATCCGAGGCGCCTGGGCCGCCATTCAAACAGAACGACTGCTACGCCTGGCCATTCCCGGAGAAATCTTTTTCTGGACAATCGCAAGCCTCTTTGCCCAAAACGTACTCGTCTATGCCAAAGCCGTTCTCCATCTCTCGGATGCGAAGTCGGGTCTTCCACTCACACTGTTGTCCGTCGGCATCGGCGTCGGCGCCATATTGGTCGGTCGATTGTCTCAAAAACGGATCGAGTACGGACTGATCCCCCTGGGGGCCTTAGGTGCATCCCTGGCACTGTCCCTGCTCGGCGCACTGACCCCACCGTTATTCGGAACGTTTCTGATATTGGCGTTCCTTGGAATCTCCTGCTCCTTTATCTTCGTGCCTCTGAATGCCATCCTTCAATGGAGGTCGCCGTTCGACCGGCGAGGTGCCGTCATTTCGTTTTCCAACACCTGCGTCTTCACCGGAATTCTATTAGGATCGCTTGGCGGCGGCGCGCTTGCCAGCGCCGGGTTCTCGACGAGCAGCATTTTCCTCGTCACTGCAGGAGTGACCATAGGCGGTACGCTGTGGGCCCTCTGGCTGATGCCGGATGTGTTCCTGCGATTGTTGCTCGTTATCTGTACGAACACTCTCTATCGCCTCCGCATCGTCGGACAGGAACATGTTCCCCTATCCGGAGGGGCCCTTCTCGTCCCAAATCATATGTCATTCATCGATGG
>DATDFW010000081.1:0-2799 GCA_036522375.1 Nitrospiraceae bacterium | reverse complement strand
ATGGTGGCAGAGCCGCCTGGCGGCATCGTTACCGTGTCGCCCGATGTGGCCACGAGCCAATGGATCGGGTCATTCCAGGTAACGGTCAACGAAGTCGTCCCTGTGTTGGTCACCGTGACGCCGCGTGCCTGGTTCGGCCCGCCCACGCTGGTGGTGTAGGAGAGTGAAGACGGCGAGACAGTGAAGCCTGCCAAAGCTACTGATAGGTCTGCCATTATATGGATGACGACAATACAGACGGTCCAAAGGAAGGCCGATCTCATTTTGAAAAGCACGCCTTGCACTCTCTCCTTCAGCATACATGTCCCTCCGTCATAACTCCTTGATCTCGGAATCGGAACGGACCTGAGGCTCGGGCAGCGCTCCCTGCTGCAGTTCGTAGCTGATCCCTACACATGTGAATCGGCTCACGAGATAAGCAATCATGATGCCACGCAGGTTCTTCATTCAGAACAGCGCGTGGTATAAGTTAATTCTCTGAGGCCATTAGTCGAGGAGGCCAAGGTCTTCGTAGGCCAGAGCCTTCAGCGCAAACAAATTCAATGCTGATGGCCTGAAAAAGTCAGAGAGCGGCGATCCAAGCGGGTTCGCGGGGACAAGAGACAACACCGATCGATGTAGTGGAGCAGGACCCGATTGCCAGAAAGTTCTCAGTTCGGATGAACATATCAAGTGCCGGCCCATTGAAGGACGAGATGGTTCCGAACTTCAAACCGGTCGACATCATGAAGATGGAATGCCAGCGATCATTCCATCTTGATACTATAAGACCTATGCAGGCTGATACGGTTTCGCGACCTACAGTTTCGGGCTAGATCTCGAGCAACGACCGAAACATGATCATCGCATCCTGATACGTCCCATCGTTCTTCCGCACCGCACCAGGGATGATACCCAGCTCTTTGAAACCCAGCTTTTCCCAGAGATAGCGTGCGGCCACATTTTCAGAAAATACCAGGTTGAAGATCACACTGCGGTAGCCGAGTTGTCTGGCATAAGTCAGCATCGTTGCACCCAACAGCCAACCTAAGCCTTTGTTACGCCAGTCAGGTGCGACGATGAAACCGGCGTTCGCCACTTGTCTTGCGCGACCCGGCCAATTCGGCTTGAGGTAGAAGGCCCCGGCCATGGTCTTCGCGCTGGCCCGATCAGGGACATAGGCCGCCACGGTACTCTTGCCGCGAAACCAATAGTCCATAAAGTCATCTTGATTCGGAAACCGTTCATGCGGGTATGACGTCCCTTCTTCGACAATGATCTGGTAGAGGCTTTGTAGAGGCTCGACATCCTCCTGATTGGCCAGTGCCAGCTGGACAGGTGAACCGTCCTTGAGCTTTCCCTCAATAGGAAATGTGAGACTCATGCTATTCAATCTTCGCTTGTGGAAGCAGATAAGTGGCGCATGCGTGTTCGTCTGCGGCGAAAACTATCCAAGGTCTGCTCGGAATGAATCCGCCGAATAAGAAGGAACATGGATAAATGGTTCCTGATGAGGTTTCATATATTTGTCCGACACGCGCGCCCTACCGTGGCAGGGTCCTTTTGATGGGCCTGTTGAGATTCATCGCTCGACATCGTACCAGAAGCGATCCGCGGCGCGTCTGTTCTTACCAGAGAAGAGTGCCTTTACTAGACGAGGATTGCGAAAAATATACCAATCTCCAAACTGATCGCACTTACGGCACGAAGTCGTGATGCCATTGCGCCAAATGGTGCCATATCGCTGCCCGCGACGTTGCCCATACGCCTTGAGACGCACCGCAAAGTCCAGGTCTTCAACGCTGACCATGGTTTCGTCGAATCCGCCAATCGCATCGAAAGACTCGCGCAAAAACCAGAACATTCCAATGGACACGCGCCGCCTGACAAGGTAGGGAGCGATGGCAAGAAGGCTGAAGGCAATGCCTACTGACCACCGTTCCAGCTTCACCATTGATCCTCCCCCGACATAACGAACGTCATAGACATGCGTGATGATCTCCGAAATCGTGTTCGGTGACATCCAGCTGTCGGCGTCAAGCGTCGCCACTGCCGGTGCCGTCGAAGCACGCACGGCGGCATTTCGGACGGCAGCGATGCATTTCGTATCCTCGATAACGCACCGAGCACCAAGTGATTCAGAGATTTCGCGCGTTTTATCCGTGCAACGATTCAAGGCGACAACCACTTCCACGGACTGAGAGGCATAGCGAGCTGCAACGACAATACTTTCGATGCAACGAGCAATGTGCTTCTCCTCGTTATGTGCAGGGATTGCTACGGAGAGAACAGGTTTCATGATGCCCAACTCTACCAGGATGCTCTCTCTCGGTGCCACACGGGGAATGGCCTTCAGCATCCTTGAGCAGACTACCTGCGTGGTACGCCCACACAACGTGCCAACGTCGCAGTGAAGTGCGAAGCCAAAAATAATTGACGCAGTATATTGCTACAGTCGAGTTGATGTGGATGATGGGGTTATGTTGCGGAGGTTTGTTTCATCGCCGAGAATCGCAAGCGCACATAATCAGCCCTCCACTCACCATTCGCATTACAGAGGACAGCGCGCAGCGCATTAACAACCTCGGACACAAACCCTGGTCGATCACCGGCAGCCAAAGCAGAGATGTATGGCTGAGCGAATGTCTCAAGCCAACCGCCTACATCTCCAGGCAACAGGGTTGGACGGGGGATGAGGTCGATGGTCTGTACCGTGAAGCCGCCTGATTCAAGGAGCGCTCTATAGGTATCGGAGCGAGGAAACAGCCAAGGATTGGGGACCCAAACCCCTCTTGAAGACAACGCAGATTCGAGAGCCGT
>DATDFW010000080.1:0-2791 GCA_036522375.1 Nitrospiraceae bacterium | reverse complement strand
GGTTGATTGACCTTGTGGATTGAGTGTGCCTGGTTTCTTTGGTGACAGACTCGCCGAGTGAATCGGAAAAACCGGATTTGAGGTGGTGGTCATCGATCAGAATTGTCCTCTCAATCGTTGCGCACTTATCGAAGCCCCGCTAGAATCCACCCGTATGTCTGAGCCGTTCGCATGATCCTGGGATTCGTTATTCTCTATCTACTCCTGTCGGTAGGGGTCGGACTGGCTGCGGCCAGGCGAGTCCATACTGCGAAGGATTTTGCGGTGGCCGGTCGGAGTTTGCCGCTGCCGATCGTGATCGCCACGGTCTTCGCCACGTGGTTTGGTGCAGAGGCCGTGCTCGGAATTTCTGCGACGTTTGTCAAGGAAGGTTTACGCGGCGTGGTCGCCGATCCCTTCGGGTCGAGTCTCTGCCTGGTTCTAGTCGGCTTGTTTTTTGCCCCTCGTTTTTATCGGCTGAACCTCCTGACCATCGGCGACTTTTATCGTCTGCGGTACAGCCGCCTCGTGGAGGTCCTCTGTGCCGTATGCATCGCCGCGTCCTATCTCGGATGGGTGGCCGCGCAGTTCAAAGTGTTCGGACTCGTTCTGAACGCAGTGACGGGGGGCGCAGTGAGTCAGCCAGTCGGGATGGTGATCGGGGCGGTAATCGTCCTCGCCTATACAACCTTCGGAGGCATGTTCTCCGTTGCCATCCTTGATTTTGTCCAAATATCCGTAATCATGGGAGGGCTGCTGTATATCGCATATGTCGTCAGCGAGTTGGTGGGCGGCGTCGGTATGGTCATCGACCACGCGGCTTCGGCCGGCAAATTGGATTTCTTTCCGCAGGCGAGCTTCGCGGCATGGATTCCATTCGTCGGGGCCTGGGTGACCATGATGTTGGGATCGATCCCTCAACAAGACGTCTTCCAACGAGTTACCTCGGCGAAGGATGAGCGAACCGCGGTGCGCGGGGCCCTCCTGGGCGGCACGCTCTACTTCTGTTTCTGTTTTGTGCCGATGTTTTTGGCCTATGCGGCAACGCTGGTCGATCCGGCTCTGTTCAATACGCTCCTCGCTCAGGATTCTCAACTGGTGTTGCCGACTTTGATCATGCAGCATACACCGGTAGTCGCACAGATTATTTTTTTCGGAGCGGTCCTCTCGGCGGTGATGAGTTGTGCCAGCGCGACATTGTTGGCCCCATCGGTGATACTGAGCGAAAACGTGATCAAAGGGGCGCTGCCTCATCTCAGTGACGGGGAGTTTCTTCGGGTCATGCGCCTGGTTGTGGTGGTCTTTGCCGTTCTGGTTCTGTCGATCGCCTTGATTTCCAACTCCAGCATCTATCATCTTGTGGTGAACACCTACAGTGTGACGCTCGTGACGGCCTTCGTGCCACTCTGTGCCGGGCTCTTCTGGCCCCGCGCCACGACACAAGGAGCCTTGTGTGCCTTCTTGGTTGGGTTGATGACCTGGATCGGGCTGGAATTGTTCGGTCCGTCCGATTCGGTCTGGCATCCACAATTGCTCGGCTTACTCATGGCGACAACGGGGATGGTTGTGGGCTCGCTCCTGACACAGAAAATCGGCGCTCGTGCCGCGTGAAGCGCGTGACTGGCGGGAAAGGTGCGACGAGCAGATGGGCAAGAGAATTGCTCATACAGGAGCCGAAGTGTAAAGTTCATGGTGCCAAGTCTGACCGTTCCAGTTCCCGGAACCCTCGAACCGTGAAGCTTCTTCAATTGCTTGTCGCGCTCGTCTCGTTTTTTCGCTCGTCTCGCTTCTCGATCATGCTGTGGTGAGGCTTCGAGAATTATGAAAAGGTCTGCAGGGTGGGTGACATATGTAAGCCTGGTCGTGGCAGGCATTGTGGCCGCGCTGGGCTTTGTTGTTGCGGTCTATGGCGCATATTTGGCAACCTTCCTTGAACTGCCTAAAAGCGATGATCATCCCCCGCTGCGTCTGTACAGCGGACCCTTCCTGTTGCAACCCAATCTCTCGCTTACACAGAGTCACCTTCTTGAGCGACTGCAACGGTTGGGTTATCGACGAGTGAAGTCGACGCAGGCTCCAGGCGACTATCAGCTGACCGAGGAGGCGCTGACCATCTATCTCCACGCGCAACCGGAGGGCTATGTCGGCGCGACCATGGTGACGTTGCCGTTGGAGCAGGGGCGCGTGACGGATGTCCTGTCTTCGCTGGAAGGCACACCGCTCTTTTCCATCTTTCTGGAACCGGAACTCCTGAGCGGCGTGCGTGGTGAGTCACGCCAAGTGCGGGAATGGATTCCATTGGCACAGATTCCTCCACTGATCATTGATACGGTCTTGACCATCGAAGACCGCCGGTTTTATTCCCATTTCGGCATAGACCCAGTCGCCATAGGGAGGGCGCTCTGGGCCAATTTCACGAAGGGTGGGGTGGTGCAGGGCGGCAGCACGATCACGCAGCAACTGGCGAAGAATTTATTTTACTCTCCGCAGCGGACGATGGGACGAAAGTTCAAGGAGGCCCTGGCGGCATTGGTGCTGGAGGCAAAGTATACAAAACAGAATATCCTGGAAAGTTATCTGAATGAAATCTATCTCGGACAGGCGGGATTCGTCTCCATCTATGGGATGCGAGAGGCAGCCCATCGCTATTTCGGTAAAACCCTTCAACAATTGACGGTCGACGAGGTCGCGATGATTGCGGGCCTGATCAAAGGGCCCAATAGTTATGCGCCGACGAAACATCCTGAGCTGGCGAAGCAGCGGCGCGATGTGGTGTTGCGGCGGCTGAAGGAGGTTGGTCTTCTGACGGAAG
>DATDFW010000079.1:0-7563 GCA_036522375.1 Nitrospiraceae bacterium | reverse complement strand
TGGGCAGCACGCCATATTCGAATCCGCAATGAGATGCAATTTTCAGTATCCGGGACGCTTGCATCCATGGCCTGCGGGTTACCATACAGCATCGGCGCTGCCACCGCCTTCCCTGGTCGTCAAGTGGTCTGTATCGTCGGTGACGGAGGTTTTACGATGCTGATGGGTGAATTGGCCACTCTGGTGAAATATCAATTGCCGGTAAAAATTGTCGTCTTCAGGAATGATCTGTTGGGCATGATCAAATGGGAGCAACTCGCGATGGAGGGGAACCCGCAATTCGGCGTTGAGCTTCAACCGATCGACTTTTCCCTATATGCACAGGCCTGTGGCGCTCCGGGCTATACTGTGGACAATCCCAACGAAATCGGAAATACCCTTCGGCAGGCATTCTCCCAGCCCGGACCCGCCGTGGTTCAGGCCATCGTCGATCCGCTTGAACCGCCCTTGCCGGGCCAGATTACGGTGCATCAGGCTATACAATTAGGAAAAGCGCTGCTACGTGGGCAGAAAGACCGAGGGGACATTATCAAGACACTCCTTGAGAATAAAATTCGTGAGGTCGTCTAAAATAATCCGTCTACTTCAACATGACATGGTCCACGCAAATGATTGATTTGTGGTGAACCACAATTGGACACTGCAAGTCCTGATGGAATCTTGCAAGTTGGGTGGTTCCGCCATCTGACAAAGAACCTAATGGCTCCCGATCAGACATTGCTAGCATAGTAGAACCACTTTGGCCCCTTTTCTTTGCCCTCCACATGTCATGATTTCACGCTCACGTGCCCCTAGGCAATTTCCTAGTTGGTGCTTGACTTTTAAGCGACGATAATTCACCCGGTCTCAAAAGCCTGAAAAACGATGGTTAGCGCAATCATGCTGCCTCAGTGTCAAATGATCATCATGAAAAAATGAACCGAGTCTTTTTCCTGCCTGCGGCTCTCATACTGGCACTGATCGTGGTGGGCCAAAGCTTCGCCGAAGTTCGTGTCGCCGGTACTTCTGAAGAGGGTAGCGCAAGCGATATACAGGGGCCAGTTCCGCGGGGAGAAACTCGTCAACGACCGGATCAATCTCCAGCCCCTGCTGAAACTCGCTCCGAGCGAGAGAATACACGATTAAATTGGGAGACCGGTGAAGGCCGCAGCTATCTCATTCCTACCGCGGAAATATTGTCCTATCAGTTTCTGCTGAATCAATATGACCGGCATTTTACAGAGCCTAAAGATGTGTACCGGACCACTGGCCATACTTTCTCGCAACACTTAACAGATTCAAAGTGGGTTATCGATAATGATCAATTCTCCGTCAATCAGTTCCTGCATCCTTACGGCGGAAGCGTGTACTATGGTCTAGCCAGGTCGACGGGGCTGAACTTCTGGGAATCGTTTCTCTTTAGCAGTGCCGGGAGTTTCCTGTGGGAAATTGGGGGTGAAAAAACAGACCCATCGATCAACGATATGATCGCGACTCCCATCGGCGGGACATTCCTGGGTGAGCCGTTCTTCAGGATGGCCAACCTGCTGCTTGAATCCGACAATGGCAGGCCCGGTTTCTGGCGTGAACTCGGGGCGGCCATAATTTCACCGCCCACTGGTTTCAATCGACTCGTGTTTGGCGAACGCTTCGACGCTGTGTTCCCAAGCCACCAACCTGCCACGTTCATGCGTCTGCAACTCGGTGGAACACTGAGTTCCAGCAGCCAGAATGTGTCCTCCAGCATCAAAGAGCATGGAGCCGTGGGGGATTTTACCTTCACCTATGGGCTCCCGGGAAAGCCTGGCTATAGTTACACACGCCCATTCGATTATTTTGACTTCCATGTCACCGCCGTCACAGCGAATACGTTGGAGAGTCTCAACGCGCGCGGACTCCTGCTCGGTCGCGACTATGCGTCGGGTGATGCCACCCGAGGGGTGTGGGGTCTCTTTGGGAGTTATGATTACATTTCACCCCAAGTATTTCGCGTGTCGAACACTGCGCTCTCCCTCGGAACGACCTGGCAGTCGTGGTTGTCGCGGACGGTGGCGCTCCAGGGAACCGCGCTGGGGGGCACCGGCTATGGAGCAGCCGGTCGAATCCAGCGTACGGAGGAGCGGGATTATCACTACGGAGTCACTCCTCAGGCTCTGCTCGCCCTCCGTCTGATTTTCGGTGACCGCGCCATGATTGATGTCACAGGACGCGAGTATTACGTCACGAGCGTGCTTTCTCCTGAGCGACATGGAGACGAAAACATGTTGCGTGGAGAGGCCTCATTCACCCTCCGGATCTTTGATCAACATGGGGTCGCATTCCGATACCTTGTCTCACATCGAGACGCCCACTATCCGAACGTGGAATTCCGGAACCAGACGGTCGAAACGATGAGCCTGATGTATGTTTTTCTTGGAAATTCCGGATTTGGCGCGGTCGAATGGCGTTGAATGAGATATGGGAGAAGAAGCCTTAGAGGAGGTCTTGAACCAGCTGAGCAAAACATTGCATGCCGTGCTGCTCCATCGGTGAAGCGGCACATCTTCTCGACCTCAGCAGTTTTCCCTTTCCATTCAAGCTGCATTTGGTTCTCCGAACCGTGGAAGAGTATCCACCTCTTCAAAGACCTCCGCCTATTCAACATCCGTGAAATATGATCGGTTCGAGAGCTCTGTGTGCATTCGTCAAGAACTAGGGGGAAAACCAGTACTCCATCTTTCATGGTTACGTTATACGTTAATTATCCGGACGGTGAGAGGGGACTACACCCCTTCTCAACATGCATCGTTCAATAACCACAGGAGGCAAGACATGAATGCCGATCATTTCAAAGCGCAGTGGAACCAATTCAAAGGGGAACTCAAGAAAAAGTGGGGTGCGTTTACAGACGATGACCTCATGATGATTGAAGGGGACTACGAAAAATTCAAGGGGACAGTCCAAAAGCGTTACGCCGACAAAAGGGATGAGATCAGTCGATGGGCGGATGAATGGTACCGTTCAGCCAAGACCGAGCAGAAGCCAGTCGGACAGTCGAGCCCCAAGTAATTTGATATATGTCACCGACAGATGTTCCGATAGCATGCGGCTCGAGGCCGATCTTAAGTGAGTCGCTGGACGCGAAGGATTGACGATCAACGGTGCGGTCGGAACATGGTCCAATCATGCCCTCACCAACCGAACCATAGGAAGGAAGCACCATGAAGAACATGATTATGATGATAGGTATTGGTTGGAGCATAGCGGTTTGCGCCATGTCGCCGCTGGCGTCTGCGGCCAATCAGAATTCGTCGTCGAACGCCAATGTTCCACTTGTCCTGGCCTTCAATGATGACCAACTTGCAGGCAAATGGAAACAGTTCAAGGGCGAACTAAAAAAGAAATGGGGAAATTTCACAGACGACGATCTGCTGTATATCAAGGGGAGTCGGGACAAGTTGGAAGGAAAAATTCAGGAGCGTTATGGGGATCGGAGAGAGGAAGTCAAGAAATGGATCGATGACTGGTTCGAGCAGAACAATTCAGAGAAGCTAAAGCATTAACCTAATTGTATGTTTCCGGATGCTCAACATGAAAGGACTTTGATAGCATGATCTTGGACTACATTTGTAAAAGCTGACGGCTGTGAGCGACCTTGAAAACTCGGATTGGAGGTCCCCATACTGAGAAATGCCCCCAAAGAATCTACGGGGAAATTCGCGGTGACTCCTATCATTCAGGCGAGTCCCTCGATGCTGTCATCCTTGATCGAAGTGCGTCATCCAAATCCATGCCTGGTTCCATGAGACTAGGGATTACTTGTTGAAGTGGATTGGATTTGTAGATTATTATTCACGCTTCTCACCCCCGCCACTTGCCGTGTGAGTTCTTCCGCCCGCAATCTCTCTTCCGCGGATCGAACCACACCGTTGAGTGTGACGATACTCCGATCAGTATCCACATTAATACGAGAAAAATTGGACAATTTGTCGGCCGTTAACTTTCCTTGAATCGAGGCGGTCATTGTCGCGTCGTCGATGGTTTGACCTGTAGTTTTTCCGGTCATGGACTCACAGGCTGTTAGGATCATCAGGCTGGCTCCGAATATGCCTACGAGTACTGTGCGAGTCATCACGAATCCTCCTTTGATTCGATGCGTTCGTTAAAATGGAACCGGCTAGTTCGCTTGGCCGGCGATTCGCATTCCTGTGACGTCAGTCGCTTATCCGCCGGTCTCATACCAGGAATCCTTTTTCTCTAATTACTCCCCGCAGGTAATCTTCATCGATTCAATCTGATTGGACATGTCCAATTTGGAAAGGTCAGGAATGCGCTGGCCCGGAGCAAAGGCGATCTCCGTACCCTTAAAATCCCTATCCTTATATGCGAGTACCCTCGCACCAGTTCCAACAATGACGCTCTGGATTTCATTGTTCCAATCCCGACCATCGAGATTCTTCAGCGATGCGAACTCTTTGGGCCCTTCAATTTTGATATGCGGGTCATCGGCATCGTACTTGGTGTCATCGAACACCTCAATCCAACAATTCTTATCGACCAGTTTCAGTTCCATGTCTGCTGCCTCGACAGCCAGGGGGACGATGGCGACCAATCCGGACGCAATCACTAATTTGAATAATGTCATGGTAGGCCTCCTTGAATAAGTTAATGAGACTCTTGTGTCATAGAACCTGGCGGATGAACACTCGGAACTTCCCGAGTAGACGTTACTTCTCATTCCTATCCGCCACTAGGAAGACTCCTAGGTCCCATAATTCTTCGAAGCCTGTAGGATGAAACTGAGAGGGGTCCTATAACATTCAACGTATGAAGAGTGTCGGCTTTCCTTCTTAGGAGGTTAATTATGCTGTACTGGGCTGCTATTTTCCTCATCATAGGGCTGATCGCTGGAGTCCTGGGGTTAGTTGGGGTGGCGGGTACTGCGACCTATATCGCTTATGCTCTGTTTATCATCTTCGTCATCTTCGCCATCATCAGTTTCATCCTGGGCAGACGACCCTCTACAGGAGCCTAAAATTTGATGGTTCGAAGGTGGGAGTAAGCTGGTCAATTCCAATGCCACCTCGTCGTCTAAGCGAGTTGGTTGCTTTCAAGTGTGCCGTTTGAACGTTACTTGGAATTCAATATGGTGTGAATGCGAGGAGTGGGGGTAATCGGATTAGAGGAGTTCACCGAGACTGACAATATGATCGGTAGTACAGGAATTGGCTCCTGTAGTCGCGCTTTTTTTGACGGAGCGGATTAGCGTCTTTTCGGAGGCAAAGTGAGCACCTATCTGTGCCTGACAGGTCGTGAGGAATCTCGACATCGTTGAACCATTTGGCAATAGAACAGATCTGCCAAGGGCATTAGATTCACGCAGTCTGCCTCGTTATAGGCCAAAAGTCGTGCTTTCGCCTCCTCCTCCCTCCCGTGTCTCCATCGATTCCAGAGTTGTCCTGCCTCCGCTCCACTCATGCCCAATACTTCTGCAGGGCGTTGGATGCCAACCTGTACCTCGATGGCCTTGAGGCCGCCCTGATAGCTGAGTTGTTTCCCGAGACTACACAGATCGAGATGGGGCTGATCGAGAGGAAGATCCGGGAAGGTCGCGAGCAGGACAGGCAGATCGAATGTCGTGCCATTAAACGTCACCAGCAAATCATACTGCGTCAGTTCGTCCCAGAGGCGCCGTCGGTCAAGGGATTCGCCCCGGATGAGAGCCGTGTACCGGCCCTGTCCATAGAGTCCCACAACGGTGATGTGACCAAAGGAATTCGTTTCGAGATCGAGACATACGGCTCGTGGGCGTAGCCATTCATAGAGTCGCCAATGATCGCGAGCCTGGAGATGAGCCCCAAAGTATCGAGCATCTTCTAGCTCTCGTCGCGTCCTCGCTTGGTCCAGCGCAATATCGTAGACCGTCTTCCGGCTGTTTCCTAGACCAGGGATGGAGGCAGCTGACAGGAAGTCCGTCCATGTTCCGATACCTTGTGACCACCAGCGCTGCTCCGTTCTCCGGCCGACTCCCGAGAGGAAGCAAAAGGACGACTCGATCATGCTGCTGCCTACTTGGGTTAACTGGTGAGGCCCTGAATGGTCAGCGACGCCTTTCTTTCAGCCCGAACCTTTGAGGTCAGGCGGGGATGAGGCGCTGCGCTTGTCTTCTACCCTGAGAGATTTTCGCAAGGAATATGAATATGTGGGACGTTCTGATCAGATAGACTAGAATGACCGGGGTCGGCCTTCCTTGGGCATTAGTCCCACAAATGCAATAGCGCGCTGAATGGCTTTATCTAGATCTTCGCACGATGTATGTTGTTTTAAAAAACACCCATACGCGCCGTTTCGCTTGGCTAACTCCCACAACCTTATATCTCCGAGCTGAGTGAGCACAATCACTGCGACGTTCGGCCTGCTGGGGATTGGAATTAAGTCCACCAATAGCGCGAAGCCGAATTTATTAGGCAAGGCAAGTTCGAGCACCACGCAATCAATTCGCTGAGACCGCCGATAGAGGTCAAGCCCTGATTGCCCATCGGTGGCTTCCAAGATCAGATAGTCAGGCGAACATCGTTTAAGTCCATCCGCATAGAACGTTCGCTCGGTGTGGTTGCCATCGATGAAGAGTACTGAAGTCGTCCAAGGGGATAGGGGTTCCGGCGGCATGACCGAAGCCTCTAGGGTTAAAAGGGGCAATAGAATACATCGGACCATGCACGGAGATCAATCCAGAAGGAACTAGGGTGTTGGTAGTGGGTATGTCTAAAGTCGACCTAACACCATCGACCACGAGGTTGGGTTCGCATGTTTGAGGAAATGGGGGTCCGAAGGCAAATTATCGCTGCCCTCTTCATGGACTGAGTGAATTAAACAACGTGATGGTCGTCTCATGTTTAACGCGCACCACATCACCATGGGACGGCAGCTAATAGTCCACCATGTTCTTCAGGGCCGCGGCATTCTTCGCCGCATAGGCCGATTGATCATTATCAAAATACACATAGACTGCACTGAGCGAGTGCCGCCATTGTGTGATGCGGCGTGCCCACTTTCTCAGGACCTGCGAAGAATATTCTCCTTGGTATTTCTGACCAGGACCGTGTAGCCTCACATAGGCAAAGTCGGCGGTGACCTCGTAAGGAGATTGGAACCCATCCAACTCATAAATGCAGAAGGCCGCATTGTACCGGCTCAGTGCCCGATAGATGTCCGCGTCATGCCAACTGGGGTCGCGGAATTCGAATGTGTACCGATGAGCGTCCGGTAGTGCGTCGAGAAACCCCCTCAACCGATTCAAATTGCGTGACCACCTGGGGGGCAGCTGAAAGAGAATCGGTCCGAGCTTAGATCCCAACGAATCAACCACTGGTATGAAACGCTCCAGGGCCGGTTCGACCTCTTTCAGTTTCTTGTGATGCGTGATGTACCGGCTGCTTTTGATGGAGAAACAAAATTCCGCCTGCGTGGATTGATTCCAATCCGTGAATGTCTTCTCACTGGGAAGATGATAAAAACTGTTGTTCACCTCTACCGTGTCGAATTGTTTGCGATACCACCACAACATGTCCCGGGCTGGAAGGTCCGGTGGATAAAATGGACCCC
>DATDFW010000078.1:0-9810 GCA_036522375.1 Nitrospiraceae bacterium | reverse complement strand
GCTACATCCGGCGTACGGATGAGCCGTGCCCCTGACCCAGATGAAGCCACACTCCGCGAGGGACAGCCCATGTTGATATCCAATCCATCAAACCCCAACTCGCACACGGCATGGGCAGCTTGATAGAAAAGGTCCGGTTCTTTGCCATAGAGCTGTGCCACAATCGGTCGCTCCACCTCATGATAGATGAGGGAGTCCAACAAGAACTCCGGTCCCCGGCAGACATCATGCACATGCGTGAACTCTGTAAAGGAGACGTCCGGTTTCCCCTGCATTGCCACCGTATGACGAAACGTCGCATCGGTGACCCCATCCATTGGCGCCAACCCGATGATCGGTCTGGTAAGTGATTGCCAGAAGCTCATCGGCTTTGCTCCATCTCCAGCACCGGTTCTCCCACCTCATTCGCCTGCGCATAGGCCAGGCGCAACATGTCGCCTTCCTGCTCGACCAAGACCCGTGCCTCCGGCGCGCGGTCCGTCACAAACTCCAAAAACCGCTCGATCTTGAGCAGGAAGAAGTCATACGAATGTGTCAGTGGGCGTGGCGCCCGAAACCAGAAGACGACGAACTCCGTCAGACAGACGCCCCGCTTTCCTAAAGATCGGCAGGTCTGCGGAAACATTTCCGCCAGGTCCCCTCCCCAATGGAGAATCTCGTGTGGAACATACGTCGTGCAATACCGTGTTAACCCACTCGGCTCCGCAGCCACTTCTTGCCACTCCGAGCCTGTCAAAGAGGCCTGTCCTGAAATGATTTTCGCATAGCGCGCATAATCATCGCACAGCTGCTGCCGATCAGACTGGCACACAGGTACCGGAAATGAGACTTGATGAGGTGTATGTTCTATCAAGTGATTGACGGCCGTTTCTCTGGCCATCGCCTGCTGAACGAGAAAGGAGAAACGCCGGATGACTTCTGCATACTCCTTCACAATCATCTCGATCGGTTTTGTGTCCACCTCAAGCGCCACTGCCCGGAGACTGAGGAGGTTCGAATGGGCCAGCACCTGTTCAAGCATTGTGAAGAGGATCGACGGAATCTGGGCGGCATGGGCGTCGATCCATTCAGGAAGCCCCTCTCCCACCTTTCCCTCACCAATCGCTTCATGGCAGGCCAATCCCGCTATATGGATTTCTACGACCCGCTCCAAAGGAAATTCGTCGAGGAAGTCCTGGACAAATCGTTCGAGAGACGTCCGTCGGCAGGCAGTGGTATATCGATAAACGGTCCAGAGGTGTCCGATGTCCAGTACGAGGCCGCAGGGCACCGAAGCTGTCACGAGTCGGAAAAAATCGGGAATCGGTATCGTGCCCGCGGAAAAGTATGTGAGCGGCGGCATTTCCAAGAGAAACAGCGGCGGAGATCCATCAGTCCACCCACTCTGATAATCTATCGCCTGCTGAACCATCGCAATATTATCGGCGACGACCTTGGCACTCAGCGGCGTATAGAGCGGCGGGACATAGGTGCCAAACGAATAGCCTGCCATCTGCTTCATCGCACATTCATGATTCAACCAGGGACTCTGCATGCTCTTGAGTTGCGAGACCATCTCGGCGACATCCTGCTGAAAGAACGGTGACGATTGCACATCTGGCTGAGTGATCCACAAGCCTTCGCCATGGTACGCTAGTGGTATATCAGGCATAGCCTGTCGAACCCTTGTCAGTGCGGTCGTTGTGGCCTTGAAGACCTCCAGGAAGCCTGGCTGGAGTCCGCGCTCTCTGAACCGATTGACCAGCTCGAACAGATCGGGAGTATAGACGTCGACGGACAGACCAATCCCCTGTGTCGGAATTTTTCTCAGGCGATGCAAAAAGTCCTGCTGGATGGAATCGGTATCACCCATCAATCACCCCTTGTGCTCCTCGAACAATTGGCCTAGTCTATTCGCCGAACCCCTTGTTTGACAAGGGATGCCCCAGTCACGGACCAGGGGGCCTCGTCTGCTATACTTGGCTTACGTCGCCGGAGGCAGAACCCTCTCGAATCGTGCAGGTGCGAATCGGAGGAGGGAGGTCTCGGGACCCATGCCGAACCACGATGAGAAGCCTTTCAAGACGACACATCTCAGACGCACTATGGTTGCCCATATGATGACACCAGGGATCGTGCAAATTCCGGGAGACGTCTCTGTCAGTGAGGCGGCGCTATTACTCGAACGAGAACAGACTCCCTGCCTGCTCGTCAAGGATACCGACACCCGGTTCGGACTCATGACGCCGACCGACATCGTGAAAAAAGTCGTTGCTCAGGGACTTGAACCGCATGACATCGAAGTCCGTACAATTATGACCCGCCCAGTACAGTTCATCGAGTATAATGAGGCCTTGACTGAAGCCTCGACGCTTATGGTGGCAACAGGCGCCTCTATCTTGATTGTCACCAAACAAAACCAACCGGTTGGGGTGATCAGTGCACAAGATTTGATGCTCACACCATCCCGACGTGACACGAAGATCCCGGTCGTGGTGAGTGTGGTCGGGAAAGCCTCCGCACAAGAGCTTCACTATAACGCCATGATCACTCAACTCAACCACGTCGGCGCCCTTGTGGAATCTTCGACGAAGCTCACGCCAAATTCGAACGTCGTATTGGCGTTTTCCATTTCTGGCCAAAATACTCCCCTGACCCTTCGTGGAAGGGTCCTAGCCAGCGAGATTTCACAAGCAGAGACCCATGAGCTATCAAGTGTGGCCGATACCTGGCATGTCGATGTCCAGTTCACTGATCTCTCGTCGGCTGATCTCGCTCGTATCAGGGCTTGGGCACTTCAAACAATGCCTCCTTCACGCAAACGGTCCTAACCACACACAGATACTTCGTTCTTTTGACCAACAGATAATCAACTGATAGAATTTTTGTGTTCCTCGGATCGTGCTCATGGATAATACGATGAAGACCTCGCAGGCCCGTACCCGTCCCCTTCCTTCGACCGAGGAACTGCTCAGCCAGATTCGCCTTCTGCTGGATAGTCCGGAAGACGATCTGCAAGCGGCCATCATGAAGGAACTTCTGGCTAGTACGCTTCGGCTCCACGATTCTCATTTAGACATACTGGACCTCAAGATCGTCAACCGCGCCGTCAAAGAACTGCGCCACGCGTTCCGAGTCTTCCATGACTATCGCGATCGACGCAAGATCAGCATATTCGGCTCTGCCCGCACCGCCTTGGATGATCCCAATTACCAGATGGCATTTCAGTTTTCCCGTCAGATCGTCGAGGAGGGGTTCATGGTCATAACCGGGGGCGCCGACGGGATCATGCGCGCGTGCCAGGAGGGCGCCGGACGCGAAAACAGCTTCGGGGTCAATATCATGCTGCCTTTCGAACAAGGCCCGAATGCCACCATTGCCGATGATCCAAAACTTGTCACGTTCAAATATTTCTTTACTCGCAAACTGATCTTTCAGAAAGAGGCAAACGCGATTGCCTTGTTCCCTGGCGGATTCGGGACTCATGACGAAGGTTTCGAAATTTTGACCCTTGCTCAAACAGGCAAGAGCGATCCCCAGCCGATTGTGTGCCTCCAGGCTCCAGGTTGCGACTATTGGAACGAGTGGTACGCCTTCGTCACACGACAACTTTTGGCCCGTCAACTGATCAACCCCGAAGATCTCAGCCTCTTCAAAATCACCTCGTCTCTGAACGATGCGATCGATGAAATCAGAAATTTCTACCGTCGATTCCACTCCATTCGATATGTGGGCCGGCTCTTGGTCGTGCGGCTCAAAACAAGCATCTCGCCCGAACAGTTGGCTGGCCTTCATCAGTCGTTTGGCGATCTGTTATCTGAGGGAACCTTTGAGATTCGCGGCGCCCTTCCGGAAGAACTCGACGAGCCGGATCTGAGGGACTTGCCTCGGTTAACCTTTGTCTCGAACCGCCGAAGCGCGAGTCGACTGCGCCAACTGATCGACCATCTCAACAGACTCTGACCTCTCCTCACTAAGTCGCTTTAGTCTCGGCGAGGCATCATGGTATGCTCTACCATGATGGCAGGCCTCCACAAACAGCACTGGTTCCCTAAGCCCCCCACTATTGTGCTGTATCACGCCGATTGCGCTGATGGGTTCGGCGCCGCCTGGGCGATCTGGCAACAATTTCCAACGGCTCGGTTCATTCCCGTCAAGCACGGCAATCCACCGCCCGCAGGGCTAGAGGACCAACGAGTGGTCATCGTGGACTTCAGCTACTCCAGGGCAGCGCTGGAAACCATGGCTGCCCAAACGCAGGCGCTTCTCGTGCTCGATCATCACATCACTGCGGAGAAAGCCCTCACCGGACTTCCCTATGCGTATTTTGATATGAAGAAGTCTGGAGCGGTTCTGGCCTGGGAATGGGCACACAATCAGCCGACGCCGTGGCTCCTCGACTATATCCAAGACAAAGACCTCTGGACCTGGGTGCTCCCTTCCAGTCGGGAGATCAATGCAGCTGTTGCCTCCTATCCATTCGATTATCACCTCTGGAGTCAGTTTAAGCAGAAGGAGTTGGAGCAGGAAGGCCGAGCCATCTTGCGTTATGAAAACGAGCTCGTGAACAAGCTTGCGGCGGAAGCGATCCTAGTCGATTTTCACGGAGCCGTCGTTCCTTCGGTCCACAGTGCGGTCTTGACAAGTCAGATCGGTGAACGCCTCTCTGCAGAGCATCCGTTTTGCGTTATGTGGCACGATCGCGATGGACGCCGTTATTACAGTATGCGCTCGCGTGAGAATGGGACCGACGTGGGAGCCATCGCTACATCCTTCGGCGGTGGAGGTCATACACACGCCGCAGGGTTCTCAGTCGCTCTCGGACCCGATGGCTCATTGCCGGATAACCTGGCTCTCCCTCGATCGTTCATCGACCGCCGTCGTCTCCCTTCCCAGTAAGGACACCATGATCCCTCTGCACGACGATAACCCGACCAAATTGACGCCGGTTGTCACGATTAGTTTTATCGCAACCTGTGTCCTTGTCTTTTTTTACCAGGCCAGCCTTCCTCCCAACTCAGGCGAGATATTTGTGTTTCAATACGGAGCAATACCGGCTCTCGTGTTCGGACACGCTGACCTCCCTGAGATGGACATAGCCATTCCCCCATACACAACCTTGGTCACGAGCATGTTCCTCCATGGCGGCTGGATGCATCTCATTGGAAATATGCTGTACCTCTGGATTTTCGGGAACAATATCGAAGACGTCATGGGGCACGCGAAATACGTCGCGTTCTACCTGCTATGCGGAATTCTGGCCGCCTTGGGCCACGCCTTCACCGATCCCTCCTCGACGATTCCCATGGTCGGAGCAAGCGGCGCTATTTCCGGTGTGTTAGGCGCGTATGTCCTGCTGTTCCCGCGAGCCCGCGTACTTGTTCTGATGCCTGGGTTTGGTGCGACAAGGGTAGCAGCGGGGTTTGTCCTCGGTATGTGGTTCGTCATGCAGCTATTGAGTGGGGGAATGAGCGTCGGCCATGAGGGTGGCGGCGTTGCATTTTTTGCCCATGTCGCCGGGTTTGTCGCTGGGATGGCACTGATCGGTCTGTTCAAACGGCCGGATGTACCCTTCTTCGCTCCAAACCAAAGAGGCAGGTGGGACGGCTAGCGCTCACTTCACGTCGTTCCTCATGCATCCAGCAATTCACGCACCTTTTCCACAAGCCCGGTTTGTCGATAGGGGCGCCTCAAGAGATAGCGAGGATTGAGACGATGGGACACCATCGTCTCGTCGTCATAACCAGAAATAAAGAGTGGTTTCATCATCGGATGATGCTTCAACAACCGTTTGGCTAAATCGCGTCCGCTAATTTCCTGCATCATGAGATCGCTCACGGCCACATGGACGGCTCCAGAATGTCTCTGCGTGAGGAGCAACGCTTCAACAGACGAACTCGCCTCCAGAACTTGATAACGATGCCGTAACAACGTGGAAAGCGCGAGCTTGCGGTCGATCTCACTTGGCTCCACCAACAGAACTGTTTCCTGACCTTTAGCTGCAACGTGTGCCTGAATTGATGGAGCGGGCGGCTGGCCCTGTCGCACAAGGGGAAGCGCGACACGCACCACAGTGCCTTCGCCGGGCCGGCTGACAACATCGACGTGGCCTGCACTGCGTTTCACAATGCCATAAACAGCGGTGAGTCCGAGTCCCACATTCATTTCCTTTGTGGAAAAGAAGGGTTCGAACATGTGCGACTGGGTTTCTACGCTCATCCCGCCTCCGGTATCGGTGACTTGAATCAGCGCCTTGGGTAAATGACCCCCCATCCCATTCGCAGACCCAGTTTCATATCCACGGAATGCCTGCTTCGCCTCAATCAGGAGCCGACCACCATTTGGCATGGCATCCCGTGCATTCATCGCAAGATGAAGCAAGACTTGTTCAAGGCCTTCACGATCGACCTCGATGTCCATCGGAGCATCTTCAATGACGATAGTTAAATCGATGGAGGTGGGCAACAGGCCTCTCAGTACCCCACGAATCTCCTCCAGCACGACCTTAATCGAAACCACCTGCCGGAGGTGACCGGCATGAAGACCTAACCCAGCCAATTGAGCAGTGACAGCTGCAGCCTGCCCACCACTCCGAAATATGGCGTCAACCGGTCCATAGAGCGGGTCGTCCGGCTTGAGACCAGATAGGACCACACCCGTTTGCCTCCCGATCACCGAAACGAGATGGCTAAGCTCGTTGGCAATACCCCCGGCAATCCGACCGATTGCTTCCATCTTCTGCGCCTCATGCAATTGCTGCTCAAGACCTTCCCGCTCCTTCTTCTCTTGCCGGACATGCTCATTCGCTCGTGACAGGTCGCCCTTCAGACCCTTAATACGGACCTCCAACTGATCGCGCGACGCTTGCAAGACCCGTTCAGTTTCTTTGAGAACGTCGATACTCTTCAGCAATCGTGTTTTTTGCAGCCGTTCAGCCCCGATCGATTGAAGCGCGAGTCCGTAGAACGTCGCCATCACCAGCAAAACCGGTACCCCTAACAGATGCCCCGGTGACAACGCCCCAGTTTGAACAACTCCTTGATAGAGGATCGCGCCATATCCGGCACAGAGTAACAGAGATAACCCAATGATATGGGAGAGGCGGCGCACTGAAGCGGCAATGAGCATGAGGATGAAGTATGACAAATAAAGTTCCGAGCGGGCATTACCCGAAAGATAGATTATCGCGGTCACGAGAACAGTATCGATCCCAATGATGGTCCCGCTGAACCAGACTGCCTGTAAGATCGAGGTCGGCACATACCACAGGCAGAGGACCATTGCGACCAACACAAGGACGGTGATCCCGATCGTAGGACGGCTTACGATCAGCTCCACACTGGACAACAATTGGTAGGCCAACATGATGCCGATGAGCGACTGAAGCACAAGATATCGTGGGCGCGAAATCGTACTGTCGTGACACGAATCTTCTGAAGACGACTCGATATGATCTTCAGAGGATACAGCCAGACTACTCATGTGTATGCAATCCTGTTCAGACGACCGAAGGCTCGAATGCTTCGGGAAAACCACTTGGCAAACTCAAGTTTCGATGGTCCATAGATATCAAAATATGGCACCAGATAAAACATTTCTCAGGATACTCGATTGCGTCGGTCGGCACGGCTCCAAGCATCCAGCGAGGGGTGAGCAAGTCCTATACCGACACTCGAACCAGAGAAACCACGTTTTTTTCGTAGGCTACGTTCTGACGAACTCAACCGATTGATCCATATCCCTACAACACGTCACAAAATAGGACGACAGGTGTGACCTAAAATGTCTCATCACCGGCATCCTATCCATCGATGCAGGATGGGAACGAGGAAGATGCATAAAGGAGATTATGCAGACAGGGTGGAGCCGCTCGTCAGGCCGTCACGAAATTGCTTGGCACGATCGAGGGCTAAACTGAGCGTTTCCCCGAGAAACGTGACATGTCCCATCTTGCGGCGAGGACGAATCATATGTTTACCGTAAAGATGAAGTACCGCGCCAGGAATATCCAGCAGGGCTCGACAGCCGGCTCCATTCATAAGAGTCGCAGCGTCGTTCCCTATAAGATTCACCATGACGGAGGGGCTCAGCAGACGTACCTCCCCGAGCGGCATCCCGCAGGTAACACGAACCTGTTGCTCAAACTGAGAAACGCTGCACGCATCAATCGTGTAATGACCTGAGTTATGTGGCCTCGGGGCCACTTCATTGATGAGCAGTTCCCCATTTGAGAGCTGAAACAATTCGAGACAAAACACCCCCACCCCCTCCAGTCGATCCACCACTTGACATGCGAGAGCGGCTGCTCGCTGGGCTATCGCTGAAGATCCCGGAGCCGGTATCTTCGTCGTTCGAAGAATTCCCTCTTCATGTTCATTCTCAACCAAGGGATACGTGTTGCTCTGTCCATCAGCTCCGCGGACCGCCAGGATCGAGAGTTCACGTTCAAACGGCACCAGGGACTCCACGATCCATCGCATACCAGGACGAACAGATTCCGATAATGCTCGTTCCACTCCGGGAACATCGGACTCTCGGAGAATACTCCACTGCCCCTTGCCATCATATCCGGTCGTTGCCGTCTTACAGAGGACGGGATACCCGACCTGTTGGACCGTGGACGCCAATTGATCAGGAATAGTCAAGCTGGCGAAAGGAGGAACGGGAAATCCGTTGAAGGCCAAGAAGCTCTTTTGTTCAAGGCGATCCTGAATCACACTCAAGACAGCACTCGACGGACGAAGCGGCCTCCGCCGCTCCAACGCTCGACAGAGCTCCGTCGGAATATTTTCCCATTCATAGGTCACGCCGCTGACCAAGTCGGCAAAGCGCTCAACCATATCCTGGTCGTTGAATGAAATGGGAAAGCTGTGCGTGGAAACACGATGGGCCGGCGCCTCTGGATCTGGATCCCACACGGCGACGTGATACCCGAGACGGCGTGCCGCCATAGTGAACATGGCGCCCAATTGTCCGCCGCCCAGGACGCCCAAGACAGATCCTGGCTCGATAACCACAGCCTTCACAACCGGCGACCCGGACGGCTGGAATCTTTCGTTCCGGCTACCCGGCCCTTCGCTTCAGGAGACTGGAGCACTCCGTCCGTCTGTGCCTGACGGAATAATTTCACGCGGGCGGCAATTGCTGGATACCGGCCTGCGAGGATTTGCGCTGCAAGCAAACCGGCATTCTCCGCCCCTCCGATAGCCACTGTGGCGACGGGAACTCCTCGCGGCATTTGCACAATGGAAAGGAGCGAATCGAGTCCGCGAAGATTCTCTGTTGGGATCGGAACTCCGATGACCGGCAGATATGTCTTCGCTGCAAGCATTCCTGGAAGATGGGCTGCCCCGCCTGCACCGGCAATAATGACTTCGATCCCCCGGTTGGGAGCTTGTTCGGCATAGGCGAATAGGCGATCCGGAGTCCGATGCGCAGACACAACCATCAATTCGTATGGGACCCCAAGATCCGTGAGTATCGCAACGGCCTTTTCTAAGATCGGAAAATCCGATTTACTTCCACCCAACACCCCAACCAAGGGATATGGGCGATTCGTTCCTCGCCGCCGTAATTGTGGTCCTCTACCGAGACGAGGCATATGTGCGCGGGCCCTTCCCCAAACAGCTCTCAACAGAGCCCTCACCTTAGCGATTCTCTAACTGTCGGTCAAGCTCGGCTCGCTCTCCACAAAAACTGGTTTCCTCACTCTGGCGAGAAGGACTCATTTGCGCCTTACGTGAGACGGCGATCTCGGGATTTAGTTCGCGGGTCTCGAGCACACCCCGCAGCATACTCAAAACGTCCAGATCTTTTACCCTCCCAACTGCG
>DATDFW010000077.1:0-4837 GCA_036522375.1 Nitrospiraceae bacterium | reverse complement strand
TTCGAGTCATAGCAGAATGTGATTGACTACGAGCTTCGCAATATAAACATCGTCGAAGGCGATGACGTGGCATTCAGCTATAGTCTCAATAGAATAAGTGGAACGATGAAAAAATGGGCGGAAGACCGATCATTTGCTGCGTTGGACCGCTTGGTACCGGAAGACCAATGGCAAGTGGCTCATTGTGCACGAACAGGTCTCGGTTCCTATTGACTCGGGAAGCGGCAAGGCAGTGTTGGATCTAAAGCCGTAACGTTCGACGTCATCCAGGGGAACGTGATGACGATGCCGCTCGACCGCTGAGCAAATCGGCTCTAGAGACGAATTCGGCAACCGCGAGGAGGCGGAAGTGGCTGAAAGACCAAACCGGTATTGGAACGCAATCGTGCCTCATATATATGTGGATGGCGCCTCAGAGGCGGTTGACTTCTACAAGCGTGCATTTGGTGCTGAAGAACTGTTCCGAGTCAACCAGCCCAGCGGGAAGATTCTGCATGCCGAGATCTCAATCTGTGGCTCCGTCTTGATGATCAGTGATCCAACTAACAAAGACCTCTATGCGGGGCCACGAAGCTCTGGGCGCACAACTGCAAGCCTTCACATTTTCGTCGACAATAACCAAGCATTACTGCAGCAAGCCATTGCGGCCGGTGCAGAGGAGATCGAGCCACCGACCGACATGTTTTACGGCGCCAATTCCGCGAGCCTGCGAGATCCTTTTGGCCATGTTTGGGTGCTTCTGTCCTGGAAGGAAGACATCGATCCGGCCGAGATCGAGCGCCGCGGAAAGGCACTCCTGAGCAAGTAGTTGGGCAACAAAGACGTGCCGACAGAACATCACACATGTCCCTGACCTTGATTGTCCACGTGCATGCCTCGGGGCACCTCGTGTGGGTGTGATGCCTCGTCTATGGCAGAGATCTTCGGGGTGTTACAGTAAGCCGGCACGACCGCAGATCCTTGCGGCGTCAATAAGAAACTCGCGGCGATTCGTTTTGGCGATGCCCACGCTTTCCTCCTCAACAGTAGTCCGTACTCCTGCCCCAACAACGTTTTAACCCGTGGCGCGCTTGGCCCGGAACTCTCCTTCGAGCTTCCAATTTCTGCCATCAGTTCGCAGCGCCTCTCCAAGCCAGTGGAAGGAGTTTGAGCTGACTTCCGTGAATGTCCAACGAGTCGGGGTGCCATCCGGCCGGACACCGATCTGTACGACATCGTTGCCGCTCCATCGGCCGATCTGGTCTTCGTAGTGATTATGGACCGGGTTTCGCCAATGAATGCGCCAGGCGTTAAGCGATGAGTCCCATATTCTCAGCGTCGTGCCATACATATTCTTAGTCTTGTCCGAGGAGGATGTCCGTTCAGCAAGCGAAGGCATGATCCATATGTCCTGCACAGCGCGGCCCTCAAGCACCCATCCGAAATGCGCTTCGCCCGGAATGGACACATCAACCCCGTTGTAATGCAAGCACAGTAGTTCCCAGCTTCCAACAAGCCATCCATAGGCATCAGCCTGTTCGGGAATATCAGGCGAACGGCCATGGGCAGCCAGGACTCCAGTAAAGTCCGGTGTTTGAATAATTTCCGTTCTTGTCATCTGGAGTACTCCGGTGGCGAAATGTTGTGCACGTGCATATGTCGCATTTTCTCTCGTGGCACAGCGTCCGTCTCCCTCTTTATCTTGGCCGCGAAACAGCGCCGCGTGATGCTTCGATTTTCGCTGGATAGTTGAAGGAGGCATACCAGTCTCCTCTCCCTTGAGGCGTCAGGTCCAGGACGTTGTAGACCGGGCACAGTAGATCGATACCGCGCTCTTTGATGTCCTCCGCCATCGATGGGTGAGCAGAGTAAAAGTGCCGCAGTTTGCCATCGCGATCTTTGGTGAAAACTGACACGGTCGAGTCTTGATTTCCTTCCCGGTCTTCGCTTCCTAGATCGAATTTGAATGTATTGGAGCCGCAGCTCAGGAGCCGTAGGTTGTCCCAACCTCGCGTGCGCGCATGTGTGCGCAACGATTTGGAATCGGCTGCGGCCACAATGGCAACATCGACATTCTGCGCCAGATGATGAGCGACACCGTTCCAACCATCGATGAACATCGTGCACATCGGGCACGCCTTGGTATTCTTCTTTCCAAACATAAAGTGATAGACGACCACCGAGCGATTAGGCCCAGTGAACAGCTCGCTTAGACGCACTGTTCGAACCGGTGTGTCACCCCCATACACATTGGCGGGACCTTCCTCGAACGCATAGTCCTGAATGATTGCACCCGGCGGAAGCTTTCGGCGAAGTTCTGCGACGCGTTCCCGTTGACGCATCAACTCGATTTCGGCCAGGCGGAGCTCGTCACGTTTTTCGAGATATTCCTCGGGCTCGTTCTCCAAATTCGTCTGTTGAAATGTTCCGTTGATAATATCTTTCACCATGGTTCACCTTTCCTGTCTTCTTCCCTTGCCGTTCCACTTCAGCCAAAGTGGCCGTCGTGTGGAATAGCTTGGCTGAGTGAGGGACGACTCAGCAAGAGGATCCAATTTCAGATGGATGGACAGTCCAACCCTCCACTTTTTCGTACTGTACGGTCGATAAAGAATCCTGCCACTGGGAAGCACCCTAGCTGCGGACACATCTGGCTCGAATTTGGGATCAACCCCTGATGGCCTTAGTCCGATTCACCCAAACTAACAAGACAAACCAATAAACCAGATAGACCAAATCAATTGATCGTCAGAGGGCGTTACGAGCTAGTGCTATGGATTCGGGGAGGGGATGGTTTTTCGCTTTTGCTCGCCTTGTCCGGTCGTCCGGCCGCCGAGTTGCTCTTGAATGGATTGCAGTTCCTTCCTGAGTGTTTCCATTTCCGAAGCGTTCTTATTGATGCGATCCATCAGTGCCCGGATTTCTGCTTCGCGCTTCGCCAGGGCCTCCGCCGTTGGAGCCGAAGTGTCGGATGCAGCCTCAGGTGCAGTACGTCCAGTGGTTGCGACCGGCGCTTCTTGCAGCAACTGATAATCGATGGCGAGAAACCGATCGATCGACCTTCCGACTGGCGGTGGAGCAAAGCTATCGGATCGTTGGGCGACTTTCGGGGTGAACACAAGGATACGGTTCTTGAGACCATTATAATCGAGTCCCACCGATTGATAGTTGATATTGCGCACGTTGATGTTCGTCCGAACCTTTGAATACCGATATTGAGACAGTGTCACGAATAGTTGTTGGTCATAGACGTATAGAGAGCCGGCCGTTGTTTCCGTGTATGGATATTCAAGGGCGGAACCTTCATACAGAGTCCGGACACGATACGCGACTTGCTGATCCGGCGATGCGGTACGTAGCCCTTCTGAAAGCAGTGGAGCGAGGAACTGGATCTGCTCGTCCGAGAAGGCGGGAACAGGGGTCGATGGGCCTGCGAGTAATCTCTGCAACAGGCGATCCCCCTGATCCTGAACTTGTATGCCTTTCAGTACCTGGGCGAGAAGTGCTGGTTTCAAGTTGATGGGATGAGTCGCATAAATCGAGTGATCGGGAATTGTCTGAAGAAACACGGCTTCGCGCGGGTCTTCAATAAGGAACTTGCCGGCTGGGGCGGTCGTGCAACAGACCGTGCCGACTAGACAGAGCAGGGCCAGGACACACGAAGACGTACGAGACACCGTCCGAACAGAATGTCGGGGTGAGGGACTCATAGATGAGAGCGAATCTAACACGGACAAGCAGGGGAGGGCGAGACGAGTCATCGACAATACCGGTGATCAGCCGATTCAGGTCGGGGTCGCATTGTCATTTCTTCGAGGCAAATCGCGCCCTGCGAATTGACCATGAGAATGCATATGGCCTTCGACGAGTTTGCCCTGCGTGCAGAGAAAAAGTAGCCCACTAGGGAATTCCCGAGCGGAGCAATCCGACGCGGCATGATATCGTGAACGTGAAGTTCTGATAACACGTAACCGAGGAGGCTCTCATGGTATCTATCATTAGAGTCATGGGTCTCATATCTTGTGGATTTCTGCTGTGCCTTGGCCTGTCTAATGCGGCTCCGGCTGTAGCAGCGGATGGAACTCATGAGAGACAGCCGGATGGTCCGAGGGTAGGTGGGCAAGCTGGTCAGCCGGATGCGGGTCAGGCTATGGTAGGAGAGAAAGATAAACCTCATGCGAGGAAGCCGGGTGATCCGAGAGTGGGTGGGCAAGCTGGTAAGCCGGATGCGGGTCAGGCTATGGTGGGGGAGAAAGCTGGCACACCTCATGCTCGACAGCCGGGTGATCCGAGAGTGGGTGGGCAAGCTGGTAAGCCGTAATGCGATCAGGATTGACGGCCGTTGGCGAGAATGAATGGTGGGTGTCCCCCACTTCCCAAGAACTTTCGGGCCGATCATTACTGGGGCATTTCCCAGTGTTCCTGATCGATCTCAGGTTAGTATTATCGTCTTCATGATGGAATTGCGGCGTGAAGTTAAAGAACTAATGCGCGCCTCCCAAAGTCTTATCGAATCCATTCACCACAGTGATAAAGCGCTTAACATGGATGAACGGGCCGCCGTCTTGTATCATCTCCAGGAATTGGGACGCCAAATCGTGCCAGAGAATGCTAGCCCAGAGCGAGAATCCAGCCCCGCAAAGTAATCCGTGTACATCTTCCCTTAGATCCTCAGTGACGCACTATCCCCCCTGCTAATCGCAGGAAAACAAGCAATGAGTCGATCGTCCAACCCAAAGTGACGCAGGGCTTTGATCAGCATACCCTGTCTCGGCAAAGTAGAGATGTGTAAGGGCGGCTTCTGCAAGCACTCGGAAACACCAAAGAGACCCGAATGACGACTTAGTCTCGCCGTTCC
>DATDFW010000076.1:0-4296 GCA_036522375.1 Nitrospiraceae bacterium | reverse complement strand
CGATCTCGTCCGAAGAGCGTACCAACGGGGTGTGTCCGTGAACTCGTTCACGGGCCACCCCGCGCGCGAAACGCGAGAAAAGCGAGATACGCGAGACGGATGAAACTGGTATAGTGATCGACCATGAAAGTCGTGCTATTTCCTTTTGAGAGTTTTAATCAAGGCACCAAGCCTAGCGCTTATCTTCTCGACTCTCTGGCTTAGATTCTCTGCACAGTGTTGCTCGATATATCCGATCCGTTGAGCAATCATGAGCTGAGTCTTGAGTTCGCCGGAAGATCCTTTCGCAATATACAGATACCGCACAAATTCCGGGATAGTCTCTCGCTCCTTGCCTTCTGCAATGTTGGACGCGATCGATACTACAGATCTTCGAACTTGGTCTCTGAAACCGAAATCCTGGTTGAAGTCACCGCTCTTAGAAACAGCATACACATCTATGGCCAACAAGATCGCCTCCTGCCATACCTCAAGTTCCTCAAATCGAATCACAGACATGGGATGAATGCGAGACGAGCGGGAAAAGCGGGACAGGCGTGAAAAGCGAGAACTAGACCGGGCTGTTACGCATGTTCTACCCTTCGCTCGTGTTTTGCGCAAGTTTCCCATTTCTCGCTAGTCCCGCAAGTCACGCTTGTCGCGCGCCCTGCGGACGCAGCTCCGCCCTTTCACTTACAGATTCGACTCGCGGGCACACAGAATATCGACCACGCGCGGAACCGCCATGCCTTATTCCGGCAGGCCGAGTCTGAGTACTTTTTCCCGTGGCACTCCCGACTGTGCTAACCGTTCTTCACAGGCATCGGCATGTTCGAGATCCGCAATCAACACCCGATCAAATTGCCATTGGCTTAGACTGTCAGGCGAAACAACAGAACAAGAAAGAAATGACTCACGCGAGCTTCCATCAATGAATCCCACACAATCGATATTCATCTCCCGAAGCGACAGATAGGCCAATTCGGCTAATTCGGTCGTCCCATAGATCACCACCCTCTGGCCATGCGAACCATTGAAGGTGGACATCATCTCTGTCAACCGCGTACGAATGTCACGGTAGTTCGAGAGGGAGCACTGCATGTGGAGATGGATCAAACGTGACTTTTCTATGATGCCTTGTGGTGTCAAAAGATACCTGATTCGATTACGCGGGATGGTCGTGATCTTGATATAGCCCTTACGGGCCAGACGCTTGAGATAGAGATTGGTCAGACCGAGTGCGACTCCAAGTTTGATCGCAAGGGTCCGCTGAGTGGCCCCGCCATCTCGATCAAGCTCGCGGAGGAGGAGAAGGTCTCGTTGACCTTGTAAATCCATGATTTATACAGGTAAATTGTCCAGCCGTTCACAACATGAACAAAATAGGTGAGCCTGTCAAGCAGATTTCTGCCTCAATGACTGTTCGACTGGTTTTATTTGGAAAGGAAACTCTACACAGCTCGAGAAGAGACAGGCGCGCCACATTGCTCCTTACACGCATAGGCTGTCATTTCTGTGCCATAGCCCAGATGACCTGCGATAAGCGACACTGGCCTTGCAACCAGACGATCGATCAATTTTCGAAAAGGCACATCCCTCTGAAACCGATGCTTCCAGACACGATCGAGGCTCGCCATGAGGTAAATGGCGCTGACACCCGTTCGAAAACGGTATAACCGAAACCCTGCCTGGGCAATGATCCCCGATAAGCTGCATCTATCGAAGTGATAGAAGTGCCTTGGAGGATCGAGGGGGAACCACCAGCGGCCAAACAGCTTGAATTCCAGGCTGTTCACATTGGGGACGCTGATCGCCAATAGTCCGTCATCCTTCAGCAATCGATGCACTCGACGCAACGCATCCACCGGACTCGGGAGGTGTTCGAGGGAATGGCTCATGAACACCAGATCAAAGGACTGAGGAGGAAATGGAGCCGACTCCAATGTCCCCCTATGAATATTCCCCGTCACGAGCTCGCGCGCATGCGCGGCAGCAACCTCACTGATCTCGATTCCGTATGGATCCCACCCTTGATCTTGCAAGGTCTTCAAGTTCCCGCCGGCCCCACAGCCGACATCCAGTACTTTCCCCTCCCCCCTCCATGGCAAGGGATGACGTCCCTTCAGCTCTCGTAATGTCTTGTCAGGCCATATCAGAACGCGCCGCACATGACGCCACCATCCAGCCGATTCATCCGATGGATACCCATAATAGTCCTCCAACACCCACCGCTTGATCCGTGCAGAAAACCGTTTGGCCTGCTGTTGAAATTGAGGCCGGGTTTTCACTTGCACCGGCGGGTAATAGACCGTTGGATAATAGGAACCGAGCAGCTCTTTCGAGGGACGGGGATTCAAATAGATCAACCCACACTGGCGACAACGAACAATGGTGAATTCGTCTTTTGTCACCTCCAGCAGAAGATCCCGCTGTCGAACGATCACATCGGATTGATCGGATTGACACAGGTCACAGACCACCAGCTCCATATCCGGATTTGACAGTTCATTCGAACCAGACCGAGTCATACCAGGTCCTCACCGCCCATTTACAAAACTGCCATCCGAGGCCGCCCCATCATTCGACCGATTGCTGCCGTCACTTCTTCAACCGAAATCAACTTCATGCAATTTTGCTCGCCCCGATGGCAGGTTGGATGGAAACAGATCCGGCAATCGATCTCTTTATAGAGCACCTCCACTGGACCACCACGCGGCCCCCACTCATGAGGGCTCGATGGGCCAAACAACGCCACCACTGGAGTTCCGACTGCCGAAGCAATATGCATCGCACCGCTATCGCCCCCAACAAATAGCGCTGACTGTTTGACGATGGCCGCGAACTGTTTAATGGTTGTACGGCCGGCCATTATCATGGGACTACTCGTTGTCATCTCTCGAATCTTTTGCGCGACATCTACGTCCTGATGGCTGCCTCCGATCAATATCTGGCAGTGATATTCACTTGCAAGAAGATCGGCCAGCTCCGCGAACCGTTCGGGAGGCCAGGCTTTAAACCAATATCGGGCACCGGGCTGCAGTATCACAGTCGGCTGCGATCGTTGAACCCCGAATTGATCCAACAATTGATCCGCACTGTTCTCCTCTTCTGGGCTCAGACACAGTTGAGGGTCTTTTGAGCCGGCGTGAATGTTGATGGGCTTGAGCACTTCCAGATCACGGTCAACTCGGTGCCGCACACCTGGAACGGGGGGGATCACCTCTGTGTAGTACCGCCCTCGCCAACGATGCTCGTCGTTGAATCCAATCCGAACCGGCGCCCCGCAGACCCAACTCAGAAACGCAGACCGGTCTCCATCGGTCAAATCGATGACGGTGTCGAATTGTCGACCACGCAGACCCGCGATAAGCCGTGACTGGGCGGTCAGGGACCCTTTGTCGAGGACCACGATTTCATCTATATCCGGGTTTCCGGACAATACCTCTTCCGTCCCACGATTCACCATCATCGTGATCCGGACATCGGGCCGTGCCGCTTTGATCGCACGCAGCGTCGGGGTCGCCAACAAGACGTCACCGATGTAGCGGAGCTTGATGATGAGGACGTTACGCATGCTCGTTCATCGCGAATCGCTAACCTCAAGAGCGATCCAGTTTATTGTCCTCGCTTTGAACATTTCACGATTAATGTTTAACGGTCCTCGCTGCACAGCTCCCCGTACAGCGTGACGGTCTTAGCTGCGGCCTGTTCCCATGAGAACTGCTTGGCACGAGCGAATCCTTTGGCCTTCAAGGCGGTTCGAAGCGGCTCATCCTCAAGCACACAAATCATCGCCTCTCCCAGCGCCCGCGCGTCTTGGGGATCGGTCAGCATCGCCGCATCGCCTGCGATTTCGAGCAACGCGGTCGAATTAGACGTGAGCACCGGTGCCCCACAAGCCATCGCCTCCAACACAGGCATCCCAAACCCTTCGTACAACGAAGGGAATACAAACAAATCGGTGGAAGAGTACAGCAGCTGCAGATCGGTCATGGATAACCGTCCTGGGCAGAGCACTTTTTCCGTCAGACTGCGCCTTCGAGCCGACTCCTCATAGCTTCCGAACGGATGAATAGGCGAACCGGCCAGGACCAACATTCGCGGCCCCAGCTTCTTCCGCACCATTTCGGCCGCTTCAAGAAATATCTGATGATTCTTGCGTGGGTCCGCGCCTCCCACAAATAAGACATACTTCTCGGACATCAGACCGATCCGTTTCCGCAACTCCGCCATCGCTTGGTCATCCCGCCGCGGCACGAAATCCGTTGACACTCCATTGGGAATCACTCTGATGTGTTCCCGCTTCAGACCATAGAG
>DATDFW010000075.1:0-8619 GCA_036522375.1 Nitrospiraceae bacterium | reverse complement strand
TTCCTTCGCATCAGCCCGCTTCTGTTGCGCTGCGTTCAACAATGCCGCATGCTGAAATCCTTTAGAGTCATTGGGGCCGGTTTTCGAGGCCGCGGCCTCATACTTGACCGCTTCGGCCTCCAACTCTCGCGCCTTGTTCTGATATAACATGGCCGCCGCAAGGTGATCCTCCTCGCTGCCTGTGGTTGCCAATTTCTCCTGCAAGGTTGCGGGCAGCACTCCGCTACATCCCGTGAAACTGAGCAGCCCCACCAACGGCAACAGGGCTAGTGCACCCAATAGAGATTTGCCGGACCTCATCGCTCCACCTCCTGGTTGGACTGTCCACGACAGCCAATTGACCGGCTCCCATTCATGAACCATTATTCAGGCTGCGTCTTTCCGTATAGGGCGCGTGCCTGACCGAGATGTTGAACATACAGCTGCTGCATCTGTGTCGCATCGTAGCGCTTTTCTTGCGCTGCGCCCCGTAATGCTGCACGATGAAATCCCTTCGTATCCGCGTAGCGACCAACCTTTGCGACTGCGGTCTCGAACTGCGTGGCTTCGGCCTCCAACTCTCGCGCCTTGTTCTGATACAACATTGCCGCCGCGAGGTGATCCTCGGCGGTGGCATTGGACGCCAGTTTCGCTTCCAAGGTCGCAGGCAGCACTGCACTACATCCTGTGAGGCTAAGCACCCCGAGCAATGGCAACATGGCTAATACACCGAATATGGGTGTGTTGAACTTCATCACTCCACCTCCTTGTTGGGCTGTTCTAGACAGCCAGTTGACGTGTTCCCATTCGTGCGATCCATCTGGTACGAGGTCGTTCCTCCCTCGACTGATTCACGTGACCCTCTCACTCACGCTGTGGTCTTACTTATAGCTATACACAACAGCGGAATGGATTCGTATCAGGAGGATCTCTGAGATCTCCCGGGAAAATACCTGGGGGCGGCCTGTGGAAGGAGATGATGGTCTTTGTGCGGCTGAAGGTCGCACCAACGGAACGGGATGGGAAGACGTTCAGCGTTGACGACACGCCTCGTGATGTATGGTCATGATTCTGTTGACACAAGGCCTGTGCGGATGGCGTATCGAACGAGCCCCGCCACGTCATGGATATCCAGCCGGTGCATCAGTTCGCTACGATGCGTGTCAACGGTCTTCACGCTCAGCTTCAACTTATTGGCGATGTCTTTCGTCGAGCATCCTTCGGCAATGAGCTGCAGCACTTCGCGCTGTCGCGTGGTCAGGTCGGGAAGCGGTTGTGTCTTCTCTTTTCGGTGGGACAGATAATCCTGGACCAAATGCTTGGCGATACTCGGACTCAAGTAGGTTTCGCCCCGCATGACGGCTTTGAGGACCAGCTCCAATTCGGCAGGCTCCGCGCCTTTCAGCAGATAGCCCCTCGCGCCCGCTTCAAGCGCCCGGCCGACATATTCCTCATTCGCATGCATGGACAGAATAATCACCCGTGTACCGGGGCATTGTTTGACGATTCGACGTGTAGAGTCCACCCCATTCAAGCCAGGCATGCCGATATCCATGATGACCACATCCGGCTGGTGTCGGGCGATGACGTCAACCGCTTCATGACCATCACTCGCCTCACCGATGACTTCGATATTCGGCAGACTGTGCAGTAAGGCGCGCAGTCCGGCTCGGATGAGGACATGATCGTCCGCCAGCACGACTCGAATGGGCATCGTGCATATCCTTTTCGTTATTCACATCCGGTTAAACAACCTGCCTCCAGGGAATATGCGCACATACTTCGGTACCCCTTCCGGGAGCGGAGTGAACCTTCATAGACCCTCCCAACGCACGAGCTCGTTCACGCATACCGACAAGCCCAATCGCCCATCGGCCTTCAACCTCTGTCATGGACTCCGAGGCTCGAAACCCGACTCCATTATCTTTGACGATGAGATCGAATCCTGAATCGGTCGTTCGCAACACGACATCGAGTTCTGTGGCTTTGGCATGGCGCACCACATTCGTCACAGCTTCCTGCACGATCCGAAAACAGACCACGGCCCTATCCGCCGACAAATCCTCTGGAAGCGAATCAGCCTCGACATGTACCTGGAGACCTGCCCGCTCGGCCTGCCGGATGGCGTACCAGCGAATCGCTGGCACTAATCCCAGATGGTCGAGCAACGATGGACGCAGGTCCAAGGAGAGATCCCGCACTCGAGCGAGTAGGGTGTCAAGAATTCCGAAACTGTCGAACAACGAATGCTGCACCATCGACAGATCCGCAACCCGCTGCATGGTCTGAAGATTCATCTTGAGTGCGGTGAGCGCTTGCCCGACTTCGTCGTGAAGATCGTGGGCGAGCTGCCGACGCTCCTGTTCTTGCAAATACATCAATTGTCGTGAAAGCGCTTGCAACTGCGCGTGAGTGTCGCGGAGCCCTTCCTCTGCCTCTCGGCGCGTCAGATAGGACGAGAGGCTGTCAGCCAATGAATTGATCAGATTGCGTTCTTCGACAAGAAATGGCCCTTCATGTTCCTTAGGCTTCTCTTCCAGATATCCGACTTCTAAAGATCCGTGCCGTCCCGCAGACGTCGTCAGTGACGCACGTTGCATCCAGGGTGTCTCCCGAAAACGTGGCGTCATGGCGACCGCACCCTCGATTCGGATGCGCGCGACCGCAATGTCCGGATATTGCCAGGCCGGCGGCAGCAACAATACTACTTGATGCAGGACCTCATGCAGCGGGACACGACTATCTTGTAGAAGCCGCACAACCCCATGTAACGCCGTGAGCTCCTTGACCCGTTCACCAAGATGATGCAGGAGGCGTTCGTGTTTGTCCTGATCCTGTGAAATTTCCTGTGACATACTTCCATCCGATCGCTCGACAGCACCTGCTCGTTTCCCTGTTCGCCGGCGCAGGTCTCAGAGTCCGAGATGGGCGTCGAGCACTCATCGGTACTCCGAGCGTTGCGGAGCGTCTGTATACTCGTCTCATCCTACAGGCAAGGAATGGACTGGAACAAGTTTCCAATAGTTCAACGGCCTTCCTGGACAATGAGGAGGCATGGATTCGCGGTTCGCCCTAAAATCATAGTAGGGGAGGATTGTTCGATTTTTTCCTTGAATGCGAAATATAGAGATTGACTTCGACTTTCTCGACCAGTTTTCTGATTGGTGTCGCCGCTATATTCATGTCGACCGAAATCGAACGCCTCTAGGGAACACCAGGAATGGTCGACCGGTGACGAGGACTCCATGATGGCCATGTCGTGTGCCTGCGGCTGAGTCGATAGGGAGGTGACATGAGAACGACGAGCCGGCTGGATAAAGCGCACCGACGTCCGATGGATTCCCTGTCCTGTCGTGTGACACGATGGAATGGCACCATCGGATCGTCGGTGCGGCCCTTCATCGGAGAAGCACAATCCCCTTCCTTATTGAGGCTGTACTTTTCCATGGAGAACGTTCGCCTGTCTCATGTGTGCGGCATACAGCTCCTGCATCTCCTTCGCATCATACCGCTTTTCTTGCGCCGCGGCCGTTAATGCCGCACGCCGAAACCCCTTGGTGTCTTCATAGCGACCAATCTTTGAGACGGCGGTCTCAAACTGCGCGGCTTCGGCATTTAACTCTTGTGCCTCGTTCTGATAGAGCCTGGCCGCCGCGAGGTGATCCTCCGCAGTACCTGTCGCCGCCAATGTCTCCTCTAAGGATGCGGCCATCACCCCGTTGTTCCCCGTGAGACTGAGTACCCCCACCAGTGGCAACATGGCCAATGTCCCGTATATGGATTTCTTGAACCTCATCGCTCTACCTCCTTGTTCAGCTGTCCAAGACAGCCAACTGACTTATGCTCGTTCATGTGTTCCACCTGCTACGATCTCGGTTTGTCCACGATGGATTCACATGCCCCTTTCGTCTATACGTATACCCAATGGGTACGTGAATGCATATCAGGGGATCTCTGAGAGTGCCTGGAAAAATACCTGAGGTCCGGCCTGTGGAAGGAGCGAGAGGGGAGAACAAAACGAAAGAGCCACGCATGCCACCAGGCTTGTCATGCGTGCGCATAGCGGCTTCACGATTCTTCCACTACTCCCCCATACTAAAAGCAGGACACTCACGCTCCGTTACCCCAGTCGTCCACAAGGACGGTATTGGGCCCTCAATCCGACAAGAAAATTATCCTTCGGCTGATATGGCTTCGACCACGCCTCGAGGATCAATAACTTGGCGACACGACAGGGAGCGAACTTCGACAATCCTCGGCGGCAAGTAGGAGCTCTCACGATGGTGATCCAGCAGAAGTGTGTGAACATGGGGAGCAAACTCCCCAAGTGGCTCACATCTCACAGTTACAGGCAGTGTTCGCTCGGTCCATCTGAGGCTGCGATAGAGAAACTCAGTGACATCTGCCGAGACGACAGCTCAAGCCAATTTGGGGCTCCTCTATGCTAATGGCTATGGCGTAGGAACTAACTTTGCGAATGAAATGGTCCCACCCTCGCCCGAGGCAAGATGGGTGTTGGTGAGCGCGCCACCCATACGCATCTCGTCAGGAAGCCTCGCCTCCGCCTCCACGATAGATATGAAACAGATTGCCATCCGCAAAACGTCGAACAACAGCCACCCGGCATAGGGGGGACCACAGTCTCATTCATCCCACGATTACCTGGCCACACTTTTAAATGGGCATAATTTAAGCCCGCTAGGGACCTTGCCAGACGTGCTTCATGAATATTTCTTCATGTTCGCTTCATGCTTCCTTCATCCTCCCTCTGTAGATTACCCGCTAGCCAGCCCATTTTGGGGGAATAGATATGGAATTCAGTGAATGACTCCTTCCTGTCCGCAAACAGTGGTGAGTTATTTCAGGCGGACTACCATGTTGGAGTAGCGGCATCGTGAGTCATGGCAGCCCATGCGATAAGTTTCCTTGTTTTTTGTCGCATGCTGTATGTGTGGGATATGTGATGAGACGAAACAGTTAAACTGGTTGCTATCACAATGCCTCTTAAGTTTATGGGCGTTTCTTAATAGTCAAAAACTGATAGCTGACGATTTGTGGGGAAGTGAGGAAGGGCGCGAATGAATCTATCTTCATGGGGACAGGATTCATTGACAGGATGGTGAACTGACAAGGAGGTGGCATCCATGTTTTTGTCACGCAGGCAGTTTTTAAAAGTTTCGGTCGGGACAGTGGCCGCTGTGGCGGTGGCGGATCAGGTCCTGGCGTTGACGGCGCTCCAGCCGGTGATCGAAGTCGGCAACCCCTTGGGGGACTATCCGGATCGGTCGTGGGAGCGGGTCTATCACGATCAGTATCGGTACGATTCGTCGTTTACGTGGGTCTGCTCCCCGAACGACACACACGCCTGCCGGGTCCGGGCATTTGTGCGCAACGGCGTGGTGATGCGGGTCGAACAGAACTATGATCATCAGACCTACGAAGACCTCTATGGCAACCGCGGGACCTTTGCGCATAACCCGCGGATGTGCTTGAAGGGCTTTACCTTCCATCGTCGGGTGTATGGTCCCTATCGGTTGAAGGGGCCATTAATGCGCAAGGGCTGGAAGGAGTGGATGGATGCGGGCTCCCCAGAGCTGTCGCCGGAGACGAAGCGCAAGTATAAGTTCGACAGCCGGTTCTTGGATGACATGTTGCGGGTGTCGTGGGATACGGCGTTCACCTATGCCGCTAAGGCCATGATCATCATTGCCACGCGGTATAGCGGCGAGGCGGGGGCCCGGCGGCTACGGGAGCAGGGGTATGCGCCAGAGATGATCGAGATGATGAAGGGGGCGGGGACCCGGTGCTTCAAGCATCGCGCGGGTATGCCGGTCCTGGGCATCCTGGGCAAGATGGGGAATACCCGGATGAACGGGGGCGTCAATGCCTTGCTGGATACCTGGATCCGCAAGGTCAGTCCGGAGCAGGCCCAGGGCGGCCGCTATTGGTCGAACTATACCTGGCACGGCGACCAAAATCCCTCGGACCCGTGGTGGTGCGGGGCGCAGGCATCGGACATTGATCTCTGCGACATGCGTTTCTCCAAGCTGAACACGAGTTGGGGCAAGAACTTCGTCGAGAACAAGATGCCGGAGGCGCATTGGAAGTTGGAATGTATCGAACGGGGGGCGCGGGTGGTCGTGATCACGCCGGAGTACAACCCTACCGCCTATCGGGCCGACTACTGGATGCCGCTCCGGCCCGCGTCGGATGGGGCCATCTTCTTGGGCGCTATGAAGATCATCGTCGATGAGAACATGCATGATACGGATTTCCTGAAGGGCTATACGGACTCACCGGTGTTGGTCCGCACGGACACGTTGCAGTTCCTGGATCCGCGCGATGTGGTGGCCGACTACCAGTTTCCGGACTTCTCCAAGAGCTACTCGGGGCGGGTGCAGTCGCTGAAGCCTGAGCAGGTGCAGCGGCTCGGCGGGATGATGGTCTGGGATCTGAACAAGCAGCAGGCGGTGCCGCTCCATCGCGAGCAGGTGGGCTGGCACTATCAGAATAGCGGGATTGATGCCGCACTGACTGGGACGTATCGGGTGAAGCTACTCAGTGGGCGCGAAGTGGATGCGATGCCGGTGTGGCAGCTGTACCTGGTGCACTTCCAGGATTATGACCTGGACACCTGTCATCAGATTTGCCGGACCCCCAAAGATCTCCTCGTTCGCTGGGCGCGGGATTCCGGGACGATCAAGCCCGCCGCGATCCATAACGGGGAAGGCACGAACCACTACTTCCATCAGACGATTAATTCCCGCGGCGCCGCGATGGTGCTGATCGTGACCGGCAACGTCGGCAAGTTCGGCACCGGCCAGCATACTTGGGCCGGCAACTACAAGGCCGGATGCTGGACGGCAACGCCCTGGTCGGGGGCGGGGCTGGCGGTGCATACGGGGGAGGATCCGTTCAATATTACACTCAATCCGAATGCGCATGGGAAGGAAATCAAGACGAAGTCCTATTACTATGGCGAAGAGGTCGGGTACTGGAACCATGGCGACACGGCGCTCATCGTCAGTACGCCAAAGTATGGGCGCAAGGTCTTTACCGGCAAGACACATATGCCGACCCCGAGCAAATTCCGCTGGGTGGTCAATGTGAATGTCCTCAATAACGCCAAGCACCACTATGACATGGTGCGCAACGTGGATCCGAACATCGAGACCCTCATCTGTCAGGATATCGAGATGACCTCGGACGTGAACCACAACGACATCGCCTTCGCCGCAAACTCCTGGATGGAATTCACCTACCCGGAAATGACCGTCACGGTCTCCAATCCCTGGATTCAGATCTGGAAGGGCGGGATCCGGCCCCTGTATGACACGCGCAATGACCTCGACTCCTTCGCGGGGGTGGCGGCCAAGTTATCGGACATGACCGGGGACAAACGGATGCGCGATTACTTCAAGTTCGTCTACGAGAACCGCGTCGACGTCTATGCGCAGCGGATGCTCGATGCCTCGAGCACCTTCTATGGCTATAGTGCCGACGTCATGTTGAAGTCGGAGAAGGGTTGGATGGTGATGGTGCGGACCTATCCACGCACGCCCTTCTGGGAGGAGACGAACGAGTCGAAACCCATGTGGACCCGGACGGGACGGTACGAAACCTACCGGACTGAACCGGAGGCGATCGAATACGGGGAGAACTTTATTTCGCACCGCGAAGGGACGGAGGCGACGCCCTATCTGCCGAACGCCATTATGACCACCAACCCGTATGTGCGCCCGGATGACTACGGGATTCCGATCACGGCGCAGCACCATGATGATAAGACGGTGCGGAACATCAAGCTGCCGTGGGCGGAGATCAAGCGGCATGCGAATCCTCTGTGGGAGAAGGGCTATCAGTTCTACTGCGTGACGCCGAAGACGCGGCATCGGGTGCACAGTCAATGGTCGGTGAACGACTGGGTGCAGATCTACGAGTCGAACTTCGGGGATCCGTACCGGATGGACAAACGGACGCCGGGGGTGGGGGAACATCAGTTGCACATCAACCCGCAGGCGGCAAAGGACCGGGGGATCAACGACGGCGACTATGTCTATGTGGACGGCAATCCAGTGGACCGGCCCTATCGGGGCTGGAAGCCGTCGGATCCGTACTATAAGGTGGCGCGGCTCATGATCCGGGCCAAGTACAATCCGGCCTATCCCTACCATGTCACGATGGCGAAGCACGCGCCGTACGTGGCGACGCCGAAGTCGGTCAAGGGCCATGAGACGCGGCCGGACGGGCGGGCCATTGCGGTGGACACCGGCTATCAGTCCAACTTCCGGTATGGAGCCCAACAGTCCTTTACGAGAAGTTGGTTAATGCCGATGCACCAGACTGACAGCTTGCCGGGCAAACACGCGATCGCGTGGAAGTTCAAATGGGGCTATCAGGTGGATCACCATGCGATCAACACGGTGCCGAAGGAATGCTTGATCCGGATCACGAAGGCGGAAGACGGCGGGATCGGGGCCCGGGGCCCGTGGGAGCCGGTGCGGACCGGGTTCACGCCGGGCCAGGAGAATGAGTTCATGATCAAGTGGCTCAAAGGCGAGCACATCAAGATCAAAGTATAACCATGGGGACGAGAGCGCGATTAATACAAGTACAATGCGGAAGGAAATGGGATGCAAA
>DATDFW010000074.1:0-9488 GCA_036522375.1 Nitrospiraceae bacterium | reverse complement strand
AAGGCAACGGCGCCGACAGTCCCGTGATGGTCCTTCTGTGTCCGATTAGATTTCAGTATAGCCCGATAGAGACGTGCCGACGATGATGCGGCCGTTGAAGCACGAAGAGACCGATCAGAGTTTCGACGAGGCGATCGAGCCTTCGATAGCTGCTCAAGTTGACGGTGGCGCGCAAACCGTGCGGCTTCAGGTCCCACAAGCAAGACATGATTCGTGTCTTCCATGACCAACCTGGCCGCTGCAATCGGATGCATGATCCCTTCGATCGAAGCGACGGCTCCGGCTTTGAGATGGGCTCCTTCCATGATTGCAGCATCCATTCGTTGCACGCCATCCAGCTGGCGTTTCGCCCCTCGTCCCGCGTTGAATAACCCCGATTGTTCCAGGAAACCGATCGTATATTCCACCGCGATGAGCGCAATAGCTCCTCGCGCGAGGACACTGTAGCCTGCCGCGAGCGCTTCAGCCAAGCAGGCATTCTGCGCAACCGTCAAGCGTCGACGGCCAGCGCCTCCATGGGCAAGAATGAGTGGGCGTGAGCTGGTCAATTGAGGAGAAGATTTCGAGCCTGCCGGTACGTCGGATCTTTCATGCGGTCCAAATCGGACCGCACAAACCCCAGCCCCGTGACGCAGAGCTCGAAGTTGTCGGAAAGCTTTCGGAACAGAGGCGGTTCCTCTTGTGATGGACCATCAGAAGACATTCGCGCGACAATCCCGTACGAGCGCTTTCCCGTCTTCATATAGTCCACAAGGAAATCCTTGTGGTAGATCAATTCTGCCGTCTTGAGGCGTCGCAGATATTCCGGAAACAGTCCTGCCATAAAGAGCGTGAAGTCGCCGATGTGCTGATGCACATCTCGTTCACGATCCATCGACTTGGCTTCGAGCAATATTTCCGATTCGAACAAAAGCTCCACAACCGCATCGACTGGTTGGTCCTGCTGATTTCTGATTTTATACAGTTGGTCGGTGTGGGTAAATTCGACGAGCAGGTTGGACAGATAACCGGTGACGTTGGGGTCCGGCCACCCAAGATGTTCTATAAAACTCTTCTCGGTCAGAGCCACGAACAGCTCACGGAGCGGATGTCGTGGTGGAACTTGCGTCCCCATATCCACCTCTCACATATTCCGACAACCTTAACCTATGGATTCAGTATACCAGAACAACGATCGACATGCCGATGTCGGCCCTCTGATCCATCTATCGGACATCGCCTCAAAGACTTGAGCATCGGTCTGAACTGAGCCAACAGCTGGTCTCCTCAGACATCGTCCGTTTGGACTCTCCGATTCCCATTGTGAATCCGGTTCGTATGGTTCGATCTTGCGGGATGAGACAGACCAATACGTATCCCCACAGAATATTTTCCGTAGCCTGCTTGTAACTGCCTGCTAGCTCGCACCCCGGCTATCGAGTACAAAGGTCACTGGTCCATCGTTCACTAACTCGACCTGCATGTGTGCGGCAAAGATCCCTGTTTCCACGTGAGTCCCGTGGTATTGGAATCCTGCGACGACCTGTTCATATAATCGCTTGGCTTCTTCTGGTGGCGCGGCCTCATCAAAGCTGGGGCGACGGCCATTTGCTGTTCTGCCCAGTAATGTAAATTGTGAAACCAACAAGACTGATCCTCCGATGTCTGCCAGCGAGCGGTTCATCTTTCCTTGCTCGTCCGAAAAGATCCGAAGCATGCGAATCTTCTCGACCATATATCGGCTATCCTTCTCTCCATCGCCCTTCGCCACAGCCAACAAAACTAGGAGTCCAGATTCGATCTGCCCGATCAGTTTGCCTTCAACATGAACCGACGCGTTGATCACTCGCTGAATCACGGCTTTCATAATCACGATCGTCCCGGTCGGAGTTTCGTCAAGGTGCCTTCAAGGGTGAGCAGCTTTCGTTTCGTGAACAAACCGCCTGAGAACCCGCCGAGAGACGCATCATGTGCCACAATTCGGTGGCACGGAATCACAATTGGCAGCGGATTCGCTGCTACGGCATTACCAACTGCACGGGCATACTCTCTACCCCCGACACGAACAGCTACCCATCGATAGGAGCGAAGCCGGCCGTAGGAAACACGTCGAAGGGTCTGCCAGACCTTCCGCTGAAAACTCGTCCCTCGTGAGAGGTCCAGCGGTAAATCGAAAGACCTCCGCGTCCCAGCCAGGTAGTCGGTCAGTTGGATCTGTGCCTTTCGCAGTCGTGAAGACACCTGGCCCTCTCGCAGTTCGGCGACGGACAATCGCAGCTCTGATACCACGGCCTGACGCGATGCCTTTGGCAATACCACAGCGTCGATCCCTTGCGTCGTTTCGGACACACCGATCCAGCCCCATTGTGATTTGAAGATGATCGCTTGTCGCATTCGTCACCTCAGCGACTGATGACTCGGCCTACCTTTTTCCGCACCATTCCCCAGACCAATCCGAGTTCTTCTGACCGCAACAGAGCGTGGACGCCCAGATACCCGCCCACACTCGCTCCAATTGCCACAGCCAGCATCAACGATTTTTGGATCCATTCGTCAGGATGTGTCCAGACCGGCGCCGCTGCCACCCAAGTACAGACCGCGACCAACGGCACGGATGCGATCAGCACACGGAACAACGCTCGTCCCACAGAGCCCCACGCCACACCGCCCAATCGACGGTGCAGCACAGTAACCAAGATGGCTCCGTTCACCATCGCCGCCAGAGCTGTGGCCAAAGCCAATCCAGCCGCGCCAAGCGGCGACATCAGCAGAAGCGAGAAGACCAGGTTGGCCGCCACGGCGATGGCTGCTGAGATGGCGGGCGTGCGTGTGTCCTGTAGTGAATAGAAGGCCGCGACGATGATGCGGACGCCTCCGAAGGCCCAGAGACCGACGGAATAACAGAGCACCGCCACTGCAGTCTCGGCCGTATCGTGCGCCGTAAAGGTTCCGTGCTCGAAAAACAGATGGATGATCGGCTGACGCAAGAGGATCAGCCCCAGCATCGCCGGGAGCATGATAAAGAGGATCATACGAAGACCGAATCCCAACGTCGTCCGCAATTCATCCAGCGCCCCGCGCGCGGCTTGAGCCGAGAGCGTCGGTAAAATGGCCGTGGCCAATGCCACTCCGAAAATCCCGAGGGGAAACTGAATTAGTCGCATCCCATAGAATAAGTAGGTTGGGCCTCCGGCGAAGAACGAGCCCAGGATTGTGCTTACGGTAATGTTGATCTGGGTTACGGATAGACCGAGGAGTGACGGCAGCATCAGTGCACCGATCCGCCGCACGCCAGGATGGCCTGGCTCGAACCGAAATCGAAACAACATGCCGCGCAGACTCAAACCAGGCAATTGCATGATGAACTGCGCCGCGCCTCCCGCCACGACCCCAATGGCCACACCGAGGATCGGCTCCGACATTGCCGGAGATAAAAACAGCGCGCAACCGATAATAAAAATATTAAAGAACACCGGCGAGAATGCCGGCGCCGCGAAGGCGCGCATGGCATTCAAAATACCCATCGCTAATGCGGCCAGGCTGATGAAGATGAGATACGGGAACATGATCTGCGTAAGCAACGTCGTCATATTCAGTTTCGCTGGATCGTCATGAAATCCTGGTGCCAGAAGCCAGACAATTCCGGACGCTGCAAGAACACCCACGATCGTGACACCTGTCACAATCGTCAGGAGCGTGGTAAAGACGGCACTTGCCAGTTCCCAGGCATCTCGTTTTGATTTAAGCGTCTGATATTCCGCGAAGACTGGGATGAAGGCGGAAGACATCGACCCTTCCGCGAATAACTCACGAAGCAAGTTGGGAACACGGTAGGCCACGAAAAAGGCATCGGCCGCAGGCGTCGCGCCGAAAAGCCCCGCCAAAACCATATCGCGGATGAACCCGAGGACGCGGCTGGAGAAGGTCGCGACGCCGATCACCCCGGCTGCTTTGACCACCGAGCGAGTCTCATCCTGCGCGTTCGCTGGAGCTGGGGAGGCCACTGTAGGATCGGACATGTAACGGGATTCTAACGGAACGAAGCCAGGCAGTCTATCAAGTGGACGGTTACGGTTCCTGAACCAATTCGTCCGGTAATTCGTTCGGGTTGTCACCCGGACGACCGGGACAGATATCAGCAAGCAGCAGGCCGCATCGATGGACTCCCTGACAGAGCCCGCTGACGATATCACCGCCTTGTAATCGTTCGACGGCAGCTTGTATGACCTGCGTCCATTGGTCGGTCGAAGCCAGGCGATCCAGCGTTCGATCCGGCAAGACATAGATCTGCCGTTCCAGAATCGACAGCATGATGAGTACACCCGTACGTTCGCGTGTGTGTGACACGGCATGTTGGGAAAATGCGCGCTCTGCTCTGAGCTTCACTTTATGCCGCATTCGCTCAGCGGACGTGCACAGACGAATCACCGGCCACAAGGTGCCCAACCACACGCCGCATCCGTACGCCGCCAGCGTCGAAAGCAGCAGCCAGGCCGCGTTCGAGGCATGCCAACCCCATGGGAGCCAGTGCGACTCAAGCGTGAGTAGAATGGTGAGCACCGAGAGCGCGAGTCCGAGGCCAACCCAATGCCGGACCTCGCGATACAGTCCCGATTGTGCCACGAGCATCGGAACGATTTCTGCCTTCGTTTGCCGCTCTGCCATCTGAACGGCCAGTCGGATCTGTTCCCGTTCTTCAGCGGTCAACTCGAGTTTGTCACCAATTTCCACTGGCGCCTCCTCCTCCAAAACTGCCTCCGCCTCCGCTGAAACCTCCGCCCCCACCACCGAACGAGCTGCCGCCCCATCCGCCATTTCGACTGCTGTACCAAATCACGTCGTCCCCACGGTAACGTCCTCGCCCTCCCCCGCCGGAGGTCGCCGCGGGGATCAATATGAGTAGCAACAGTGTCACCACACCGGTCACCAAGGCGGGCACTAGCCACGGTGCGAGCAATACAGAGAGTCCCGTGCCGACAACCGGACCGAGAATGCGATTTACGCTCGTCAGGCCCAACCCGGCAATGAGTCCAACAATCACCGCCACTACCACCTGCCCCATAACATCGCTGTCCAGTCCATGGGACGTCTTGTCAGAGGCCTGATAGGTTCCTTCAATTGTTTTTAGAATCGCATCGACCCCTGCCGCCACCCCACCTGGTACATCACCGGTACGAAACCGTGGGACGATTTCCTGCCTGATAATCTGCGCCGATCTCGCATCGGTCAGTGCACCTTCCAACCCATAGCCGACTTCAATTCGAATCTTGCGTTCTTTCATGGCCACCAAGAGCAAAACTCCATTGTCGGTTCCTTTCTGACCCAGTTTCCATGTTGTAGCAACACGGTGAGAGAAGGATTCAAGCGGTTCTTCTTCGAGTGACGGGAGCACGAGCACCGTGACTTGATTGCTCGTGTTCTCTTCGTGTGCATTGAGTCGTGCAGTGAGTGCTTCGACTATGTCGTGTGGTAACACGTGAGCAAGATCGACGACGCGACCTGTCAAGGTCGGTACTTCGAGCGCCCAGGCCGAAACAGTACTGATGAGCAGGCAGAGACACAGCAAGAGCCGCGCCGGCTCATGCCAGACACGGCTCATGTTGAGGGCTTCCATCGAGTGTGTCAGCTCAGTTGAATTTCACTTCGGGCGGCTTCGCTACAGCTTTCTCGTCTGCCACGGTAAAGTTCGGCTTCTCTTCCATATGGAGAAGGAACTTCGCCGTCAGGTTCGTGGGGAAGTAACGGACGCCTTTGTTGTACTCCGCCACTTTCTCGATGTAGCGCTTGCGTGCAACCGCGATGCGGTTCTCCGTTCCTTCGAGTTGACTCTGGAGGTCACGGAAGTTTTGATCAGCTTTCAGGTTGGGATAGTTTTCTGCGATCGCGATGAGACGGCTCAAGGCCGAGCTGAGGCCGGCCTGCGCTTGCTGAAATTTCTCGAATGCAGCCGGATCCTTCAGTGTTTCTGGCGACACTTGGATCCCAGTCGCTTGAGCCCGCGCCTGCACCACGCTTTCCAATGTGTCCTTTTCGTGAGCCGCATAGCCTTTGACCGTGGCGACCAAGTTCGGGATCAGATCTGTCCGACGCTGATATTGATTGATCACCTCACTCCACGTGGCTTTGGTGTCTTCATCCAATCCCTGTAGATCGTTATAGCCGCACCCTGAAAGTCCTAGGGAGAGCATTGGGATGGCGATAGTGGCGAATGCAAAAATACTACGGCTCATGACTATCCTCCTTCTCACTACGCCGGTCTGCCGGCCTATAGCACCGGATGTCGCTCATGCTATCATGAGAAAAATCGTTATGAAACGGAGGCATGGTCGTTCGATGTCGCTTGAACCCAGTTCACATTTGCCCGGTGGGTTTCAGATTACACACCGCGTCCTCGGCATCTACCAGGGAAGTGCAATCGAGTTGGCTTTTTGGCATCCCTCCTCTGGGATGCCGGAATATGGGCTGTGCCGGTTCGCCACGAAGGATAAAGCTGAATCGTATTGTGCCTATCTCTGCTCTCCTGCCTGCCCTGAACCGCTCAGGGAGCAAGACCTCACTATTGAACCCTATGATCTTGCCGCACACGAGGAACTGATCAATAACCATCCGCTTCACTCCGCCTGGGAAAGTCCGACGTAGCAGGATGCGGATACAGTGCGCCAGCTTGTTCAGGCAGCGACACCGGCATTGATAGAGGATTTATCAGACTGAGTCGGTGTGTGGGCTTGGACAAAGGCAAGCAAGCGCTTGTCCCCATGGGGGGCTCGGAGGAACTTGAAGGCGATGCCTCGAGTACTCACGGAACGGACCATCGCAGCCACCTCAAGCGGAGGTTCATTTTCGCCAAGCGGCAATTGTAGATAGAAAATGTCATCCGTATGGACCTGGGTCTTGCTCGTGATGATACAGCCACCCACCGAGAGGTCGAGCACCGTGCCCTCCCCGCAGACCTTACCTCCGGAAAACGAGAGGTAAAGTCGCACGGGAATTCGAAGGTGTTCGCGTCGATCGATCGGATGCGCGGGATGGTCCAATCCAAGACGGGACGCCAGAAAACGATGACTGCACGATGGACAGCGGAATGGCGCCACGAAGAAGAGTGCGGCGAGGCACTCACGTGCCGATTGCGGCTGAGTCCGCAAGAGACCATCCTTCTGACACTGCGGACAACATAGAATGCGCCCCATGTCACCTATTCCCTTTCGTTTCCAGTGCTCAGAGTCTTCGACTGACCCAGCCTCTTCTACACGGATAGATGAACCCCTCATCCCTGTCAAGAAAACAAAGATTCGGCGCGAAAGTACACGTTGAGAAACAATAGCCTGTTTATGGATATGCCTCGCCGTCTACACACACGCTTGTGGAAACTGCCCGGCCGGCCAAATATCCCGTCGTCCACGCCCATTGGAAGTTGAACCCTCCGATCCGGCCATCGCAGTCGAGTATCTCCCCGATCAGATAGAGGCCAGGCATCAGCTTGGATTCCATCGTCCTGAAATTGATCTCTTCGAGTGGGACTCCTCCCGCTGTCACTTCTGCGTAATTCCAGCCTCGATTCTGTACGATGGGAAATCGGAATCTCGTAAGCGCTTCGAGCAGATGATCGCGATCCTTCTTCGGGAGTTGGCCGATAGTCGTGTGAGAATCGCAACCGATGTAGTGGAGGATGGCTTCAGCGAATCGTTGGGGAAACCGGTGCGCTAGCGTCTTCCCTGCTGAACGTCTTGGGTTGGCTCGCACCTGCTCCAGGAGCCAGGATCGCACCTGTTCTTGGGTCTGGCCTGGAAGGAAGTTCCCATAAATTTCTACTGACTCTCCTTGCTCACACGCCAGTGTCCAGAAACGGCTGGCATCCATGACCACTGGCCCGCTTATGCCGAAGTGAGTCCAGAGCAAACTCCCCGTCCTGTAGTCGACAATGCGCCCCCTCAGTAGGGTGGTCAACTCGACGTCATGCGAGAGACCCGAGAGTTTCTCATGAAACGTTCCATCTCTGAGCACTAACGGCACGAGCGCTGGCACAGTGATCGTGACGCGATGGCCGAGTCGACGAGCAAGACTGTACCCAAATCCGTCGCTCCCCGATTTGGGAATCGACCGGCCTCCGGTGGCCAGAATGACCTTCCTTGCGTGCATGGTTCCGTGAGTATGGCGGAGGAAAAATCCAGGTCCCGATTCGCCAGGACCCTCAACGGCTGTCACGCGATGATCTGGAAGAATGATGACGCCCAGTTCGCGGCAGCGATCGGCGAGTGCGGTCAGAATAGTTCGGGCCTTGTCGGTCACCGGAAAGAGCTTGCCGGTCTCTTCGCGTTTGAGTTCCACTCCCAACGAAGCAAACCAGCCAATTGTGGTTTGAACTGAAAACGCGGCCAGCACGTTCTTGATGATGCGGCGATTGCCGAAGAAATCAAGGGGTGTCACAACATCGTGCGTGACATTGCAGCGTCCGCCGCCGGAAACGAGGATTTTGGCCCCGATGACCTTCGCACCATCGAGAAGCACGATCCTTGGCGGACGATCGCTTTTCCCAGCCGCCTCTGCAGCGGAGATCGAAGCTGCTAGCCCAGCGGCTCCCGCACCGATTATCGCACAATCATAACTATTGTTATGTATAGACATTAGAGTTTTTTAACTGCCAGTTAACACGCTATTAATCTTGCAATGCTACAGTCCCCATCATGCAAGGTCGACTCATCGATAGAAACACATGAGCGGGAGGTGGGCCCAATGACCTGTCAAAAATGCAACGGACTGATGGTAAAAGAATGGCGACCTGAATTTTCACAGGGAGCCGCGGTGCTCCGCTGTATCAATTGCGGGCTGGTTCTCGATCCATTGATTGCACAGAATCGCATGTCTCTGCTTGGCGCAAAACAACGGGTCCTGAAGGCAGCGTGATGTTCGTTTGAAGTCGTGAGCCAGCCCGGCCGTACGGATAGCTTGACGAACCAATTGAATGGGGCAGGCGTGGACGTTGCGCTCGTGGTTAGACCGAAAACTCCGCCCATAAGAATGTATGATCTGATGGATCTTTCGCTCGCCGCGGCTCGACATCCACGTCTACCCTTTGACATTTATCCACCAGCGGGGCCGTGGCCAGAATATGATCGATGCGCCAGCCTTTATTCGCTTCCAGCGAGCCCGGCGCCCTGTAATCCCAAAATGTATACTGCTGTCGATCCGGATAGAGTTTTACAAACACGTCCTGAAACCCCCATGCCAATGTGTGCGCATACGCCTTCCGTGCATCTTCGTGATAGCAAACATGCTTGAGATGTTTCTCGGGGCTGTGCACGTCCATCGGTCTCGGAGCGACGTTCATGTCACCGCACCAGATGGCCGGTTGATTTGGCGAGACATGTTTCTCGAAATATTTGCGAAGTCGTTCGTACCAGCCGAGCTTGTATTGATATTTCGGTGAGTCAATCTCGAAGCCCTGCGGCACATAGGTATTGACAATAGGTATCCCCTTGACCACTACGCGCAGGAGCCGCGCGTCCTCCGAT
>DATDFW010000073.1:0-13034 GCA_036522375.1 Nitrospiraceae bacterium | reverse complement strand
CTGACAAGGTTGCGATTTGCCCGCTCCAGACATGCTGAGCCATCGCCCGAGAAGCGGCCCGAGCCGGTCTGCCTTAATGGGTCGTGAAGTTGATTCGCAAGTCCTACTCACGCCGGATTGTAGCGGGGGCAGGATATACCCTGGCATATCTTCTTCCTCCTTTAGCAGCATGATGTGATGCTGTGAGTGGCGCATCACGATTCCCCAGAATGGTCTCGTCAATGATCTCGCCGCAGGCGACACATCGCCACCCACGAGATCGATCATGGCCGCTCCCGCTTCCCCAATCAAGGAGATCCACAGGATACATGAAGCTCCGGCAACGATGACAACTCATCTTATGGTATGGCTCCCGTTAAAACGGCCGCGGTTTCGTGAGACCTGCGTTCAGTTGCCCGGTGCAGCACCTGTAGTCAGGTGCCACGTACAGTGCTTAGACCGAGGTTGAGCTGAGTTCCGATCGAAGCACATGGCTGATCTGTGTGAACTCGATAGGCTTGACGAGAGCATGGTGGACCCCTTGACGAAACACGACATGCGTCAGGTCCTCGCTGGTCTGATCCGCGATGGTGATGACAGGAACACCGGGACACAAGGTCTGGATGAGAAGGAGTAGTTCGGATATGCCAGTCTGTGCCACGGGCTCAGAATGGCCGCGTCCGACAAAGACCACCTGCGGGCTGATCTCACTGAGTTCCTCGATCGCCTCATCAAGGGAGCGAACGAGCACCGGCTGGTAGCCGTGAACCGCAAGCCAGTCTGCGAGCTTAATCCCAAAGTCCGCATCCTGTTCCACAATCATCACGCATGTTCGCGCGCCGTTTTGCCGGATTGCCATCGCGAGATCTCCTTTCCTGTTCGTCTCAGCCTTCTACCACCGTACCGTCAACGCGCTTGTTGACGGACCACGCCCTCATTTCTTCCAACGCTCTTAGATGTCCTTCTCCCGCAAGGGATTGAATCAGCCGATCCGACCGAATAGTGCCTGACCCTTGTGTTCCTTCAAAGATCGGGAAGCCGGAGGAAGAGGTCCGACAGAGACGACGCTACCAAAACAGCCTGTGCGGCTGACCGTCAATGTTCCTTCTCGACTGAGCCGATCCACTGCCGCGAGCACTTGCGCTAACGAATAGGCCGGTAAGCGACGAGCCAACTCATCGAGACTGCAGGACACGAGACTGGTCATTTCTCGGCAAATGACTGAGTCAACGCTGGGAACATGCGTCTGTGTCATCGCATCCTCCTCTTTGAGAGTGAAGGGGTCTTTTGATCGATGGACCGGTTATTTTGAGGAAGTGGTGAGAAGAGTGCCAATGCCATTGTGAGATCTCTTCGTTGTTCTCTGTGCGAGGTTATAGCCGAGTCATGATGGAAGCCCTATCGATAAAACTAGTATTTTCTTGTCGAATCGATCCAACTTCCACTGTCATTGATACTGCGACAGAAAAATGTGCCGCCCCCCTCTAATCTCTAACCTCTAACCTCGGTGTCACACGGCGTCATGCCGACTGAATCGGCCAAGTACCTCGTCCCGTTGCATGAGACATTCGAGGCTGACAGGTTGTCCGGTCCAGAATCACTAATTCCCGGACGATGGGATCAACTCGAAGTCCAAGAAACATCGAGTCATTTCAGGCGATCGCCTTCATGCAGCTTTGATGGAACTGGACAGTCTGTTCTCTGATCCCTTGAGAAGTCACTGCTGCATTCGAGCCTGGTGTTATTGGCCAGCTAACCCCAATTTCCTCACATGATTCCGCAGGTTCCACCACATCTCCCATTACCTGATGTACTCATCTCCAATAGGTGCCCATTAACGGTATTGGCTTTGCACACGAGCTGAACGGTAAAGCGCATCGGTGAAGAGAGGATGCCAATTGTATAACCACAACCCAGTCCAGGGCATATAACAACCAGGGGTATAAAACAAAAGGAGCATGCAATGGCACAAGCAGTGAGAGCAATTCCAGCCGGTTATCACGCTGTTACCCCGGCGCTCACCACGAAGAATGTTGAGACGGCCATCGGGTTCTACAAGCGCGCATTTGGAGCAGAGGAGCGCATGCGGTTTCTTGGCCCAGATGAGAAGAGCATCATGCACGCGGAAATCAAGATCGGGGATTCGATCTTAATGCTGGGTGAAGAACACCCCGAGATGGGATGTCAGGGGGCGCAGAGCCTCGGAGGCACGCCCGTGAATCTCTACCTCTATGTCGAAGATGCGGATCAGACTTTCTCCCGCGCAGTGTCAGCTGGTGCAAAAGCTGACAAGCCGGTGATGGATATGTTCTGGGGCGATCGCTGTGGGCAGCTCACGGACCCCTTCGGCCACAGATGGAATGTGGCGACCCGCAAAGAGAACCTCACACCGGAGGAAATCAAGAAACGCGCGGGGGCGTTCTTTGCTCAATCGGCTATGCAGGCTCGATAGGTAATCGACGTCTGTCGACAAAGTCTGGCAAGGAGTAAACTTATATCCTGATGTGGAAGGAGGTGCCCCATGAAACCTAATCCACTCACATTACTCATCCCATTGCTAATAGTAGCCGGCTGCACCCATACCATTCCTGCAACCGATAGAATGCCGCAGCCGCCGCCTCAACTAGGCAAGGCTCCACCAACGATCGCACCACTGACCAGTGGAAAACAAGCGCAGGCTCCCGTGTCACTATTGCCTGTGACTCTCACGACCGATCTCACCCCAATGCAACGGACCATTCAAGCGGCAGTACCTGAGCGGTTCAGCGATGTGGATCAACCATTCACGAACCCGCTTGCGAATGGCTACCGTTGGCAGTTTGTCCGGGAAGGTGAACCGGAGGTCATCATTCAGGACGGACTCGTGAAATATCAAGCGGTTTATCGTGGGGAGATCGAATCAAGGGCTGCACGTGCCTGCCGGCTCGACCCGCTCTTTCCCGTGTTGGAGGGTACAGGCCGGCTTATGCTGCGGGAGCAGGATCAGAAACTGCTCATCATGATGAGCGATTCAAGAATCTCGATTAATTTGAAACCGGAGAGCGACAGCAAATGCAACATGTTTAACAGTGCGGTGAACGATCAGTTGGCCGAACTGTTTAGACAGGACGTGATCAATCAGCAAATCGGCAAATCCGTGGAGAACTATTCCATTTCCATTCAGCCAGTCTGGGATCGGTTACAGGAGCCTATGAACGTCGGGCAAGCAAACAACCAGCTCTGTCTGTATGGGAAAGCGCAGGATTTCACCGTTGGATCGTTCAAGGGACCGGCACAACAGACGACCATCACGGGACTCGCCCGAGAAAAGCCGATCGCTCTGTACCAGACACCCTGTCAGAAGTCGGTGACCTCCCCCCCATTAAAGGTACATACGGACAACATGGCCGTTGCTACGCAGGAAGGACAGCCATACACGATCCTGCTTTCCGTGCCGGTGCCCTACCCCATGCTCACGCAACAACTGCAAGACAAACTATTCCATCAGGTGATAAAGCTGCCGACGACGTTCAACAATACACTGACGATCGAACGAGCGGTCGCGTCCGATGTCAACGGGCGCACCCTTCTCTCTATAGAGACGAGTGGAGCAGTGAGCGGGACTCTTTATTATTGGGGGACACCGCGACTGGAACATGAGGGCAATGTGATCGCGATCCCGGATCTCCAGATGGCCAATGAAACCAAGATGGCGTTGGATGAGGTAAAGCCCGGGTATTGGCAAATGGTGGATGACGAATTAGGACCACGCTTGCGGCTCACCTCCATGATCGAGTTGGCACGACAGATCGGAAGCATGAAGAGCGCATTGAGTGGTCAGTATAAGTCTGGAGAGTTGGCCATGAATTTGTTGATGGGACGTCAGGAAGCCGGTGAAGTTTCCTCGACCAAAGACGCTCTCATCGCCGACGTCTTGGTGGCAGGAACCGCCAACGTCAGCGGGCGAGTGCCTATCAAGCAGCAGGCTCAAAGTGATGAGACTGAGAGGACGCTGCTCATGGAAGCACCGGCCGACAACACGTCACGGAATGCGGAACGTCTATCGGAGTACCGGTCGTCAGATGATTCCACAGGACAACGTTAAACATGTATTGGAGGAGGTTTCGTAGTTGCCAGGAAGATGAATTAAGCCAATAGGGGAATGGGTAGTGTCCAGAGAGCTCGAGCGCTCCAATCACAGGCACTGCCCATTGCCTTGAGAACGCTGATATGAAACGGGTGTATGATGGATAAGGTCTGGAGGAAGGAATGGAAGGTACAGTTGAGGCGCTAAAATTCAGCACTCGTGCACCAATACGCACCCTGGGGCGGAAGCGTTCGGGTTTGTACCTTGAATCCACCGAAGACGAGCAATTGGGGACGAGACTTGTCGGTACTTTGTGTGACCGAGACATCGTGCTGGCGAATGCGCTTGCTTTGAGAACGACTTGCTGATCGATGCGCAGGCGATGATGCGAGTTCGTGGATTGAGCGCCCTTTCCCGTCAGGGGATTCAGCGGCTCTTTTACCGGGATCGTGAAAAGATCCCGTGGAAAGCTCTATAAAAGGAGGATCCATTGAACATCGGTAGACAGAGGAAAGGAGAGCCAACTGCCTCCATCCTGTTCCTAGTATCTTTGATTGGAGTCTGCTGGCTTTCCACGGCCTTGGCAGCTGACGGCCCACCAGTCACCAAGCCTGCTCCTCCTTTAGATTCACCTCCTAATGCGCCTCAAGTACCTAGTACGCCTCCTCCGGCTCCGCCGCCTCCGCCTTCACGCATCGATCCCGGGATTGAACGGCGTCCCCAGACGATTCCTGACCCGCGTTCATCCGTCACGCCGCCCAATGTCGATCCTAAGATGACGATTGATCCGGAAAAGGCTCCTCCTGCCAGGGAAAAACTGAATCCAAGCAGCCCTCCCACTCCCGAGCCTCCGACTCGCTAGCGGGCAAGGGGACACCTCACATTCGTCCTAGTAGGAAGTCCATAATTCGATTTTCTGCCCAGTAGGGATCTTCTCCGCTCTGGGCCCGGTGAATGAACCCACAATGTCCTCCGTGGCGCGGCGCGATCATCCGAATCCGAGGGTGGCGTTGAATCAGAGGTCCCGTAAACATGGAATAGGGGATGAAGGGATCATCTTGTGCCGTGATGATGAGTGCGGGGATGGCGACTGAATCGAGGACATGGTATGCGCCAGTACGATTGTAGTAGTCGGCTTCACCGGCATACCCTCCATCCGGGGCGGTATAACGGTCGTCGAACTCTCTCAGCCGGGTAATGCTATCGAGTTCCTTGAGATCCCACTTGCCGGGAAAGAGCGCGGCCTTGCGCCGCAGTCGAGCCTTCAATTTTGCAAGAAACCGTCTGTGATACATCCAATTGCGCGGCTGTTCCAATGCCTCGACGCATTGTGGGGGATCGATAGTCGGACAGACCGCGACTGTGCCGGCCAATGCGGCTTCTGAAGAACCGGTTTCTCCGGCTGCTTTCAGAACAAGATTGCCTCCCATGGAATAACCGACAAGCCAGACGCGATCGAGACCATCCACACGTGCCAATTCATGAAGGATGGTTCGATAGTCCTGACTCAGGCCGCTATTGTAAAGCGTCGGCGTGAGGTGTTCGGTCCCGCCACACGTACGTTGGTTCATCCGGACGACATTGAATCCAGCTCGATAGGCTTTCGCAGCAATGCCGCGCATATAATGAGACTCGCTGCAGCCTTCAAGTCCGTGCACGAGGACAACGGTCTGGCATGCTGTGCGGTGTGGCTGCCAGTGGCAGAATCCAAGTAATTGCGTGTGGAACTCGGTGGTGAAGAGCCGCGATTCGGTCGGCACCCCGGCAAGCAGCCTTCGGCGAGGCCGACAGAGGGGGAATACGGTCATAAGATGTGGATTACGGAGCCAGGCGGCCGGTGCAAAATCTTGCCAGTCGGGAAATGGTGCGACTGAGTTCATCATATGGAAACGCTCTTGGCCCCGCAGTGGGTATCGCAGGAGGTGACAGGGAAAGGAATGCCTTTTACCCGTTTCGGCTATTTTTGTCGTCGAGCTCGTATTACTCGGAGAAACCTAATTCGGGCAGGCGCAAGGGCAGTGATGAAAAATAGTATACCAAAAACTCTAGACCATTCACATAGGAAGTCTTCGAAGGACAAAACTGTCAGTCAAAGGACCCGACAGTCTGACTGGGGAATCTTGAAAGCAATCGGAGTGCCTCAAGAAATGAAGAATGGATGAGTCATGTGAAATAGGGGCTTACCCATCGGCGACAGATGACGTATGCGCAGGGATGAATGAAACTACTTCTCTGCAGCCATCCCCATGACCATCATCATGGCTCCGACAAACACGACGATCGCGATTCCCGAATACAACATGCCATTAATAAAAGCAGTGGCCATCATGATGTCTTCCTTTCAGGGAAATTATTGATAATCTGTACGCACCGTTCACTCAAGAATCACTTCTGTGCAACCAACCCCATGCCATGGCTAAAACGCCCATCAGAACGAGGTACAACATGCCATTGATCAATATCGCAGCTCTCATGAAGATCCTCCTTCCCTGGAAACCCGTACAGTCCATCTCTTCTGAAATGACGAGTCGGATGGTGCGAGCACCGACATAGTGCACGGGCTATGCCGTCGTAATTCTTTTTGACTCATCGCGTGTAACCAATTGAAAGATTGTGTCGTTTGTCGTTTCACCATAATGGGAGGCAGAGAAGACAGCGGGTAAAGCGCGATGGATCGCGTCGGCTCGCGAGCTCAGCGCGCGACTGATCGCGTGCTGCTTATTTCGAGACGAGGTGGGGAAGTCATGTTTGAGGTCTATTCTGGTCTTTCAGCCGGGATTCTGTCCGAGCAGTACTTGATAACGAGGCGGAACGACCGCTGGCAGATCTGTGGCTCCAGGCGCAATCCGAGGTTCATTGTGGTGGAATACCGTGAGGATGTTTTCTGGCCGGGAACGATGCTGGCGGTGACAGATAATCTGCCGCCGTTGAAATGCGTTACGGAGGCGAATTCTTGGTAGACGGTCGCTTTATCCCAAACTGCTTCATTCGGCTGCGCAATGTGCTGGGAGGAATTCCCAAGCGCACAGCTGCGCCATCGGGACCCGCGATGGACCAATTTGTCATGGTGAGGGTCTGCAGAATGTGCCGGCGTTCGAGTTCCTTGAGGTCGGCCGGTGGCGGAGCGGCGACGGAAGTATTTTGTAGATCCAACAGATGCTCGCCGATCCGCAACACCGGTTCACGAGAGAGAATCATCGCCCGTTCAATCACATTTTCCAGTTCGCGGACATTGCCGGGCCAGGTGTAGCGAATCAACCGGTCAAGAGATTCCCGGTCAATATCCTTGCACGAGCGGCCGAGCTTTATGCCGTACTGTTTCAGGAAATGTCGGGCCAACATGGGAATATCTTCGGGCCGATTCCTGAGGGGAGGCAAGCCGATAGGAAACACATTCAGACGATAAAACAGATCGGCGCGAAAGGTGCCGTGTTTGACTGCGGCAGGCAAGTCGCGATTGGTGGCGGCAATTACGCGCACATCGACACGAATCGGCTTGTTCCCACCCAGACGGTCCACCATGCCATCTTGTAACACTCGCAGCAGCTTGGCTTGTGTCTCCAGCGGCATTTCTCCAATTTCATCTAAGAAAATGGTTCCCCCATGAGCCTGTTCAAATCGGCCTTCGCGGGCCCGGTCGGCGCCGGTGAACGCGCCTCGTTCGTGGCCAAACAATTCACTCTCAACCAGTCCTGCTGGAAATGCAGCGCAATTGACGCGAATCATAGGTTTCGAATGCCGCGGGCTCCAGTCATGGATCGCTTGCGCGAACAGCTCCTTGCCCGTGCCCGTTTCACCCGTAATGAATACGGTCGACGGAGTGGGTGCCACGTCACGTGCAAGGCCCATCACATGCTGAAAGGCCAGGCTCTTCCCCACCAATGCCTCGCTGTTCGTCGTGAGCCTCAGCGCTTCGGCTAGGTAGACATTTTCTTTGGTCAATTGGTCTCGGAGTCGATCGATTTGTTCGTATGCTTGGACATGATCGATCGCATAGGCAATCTGCGTCGCCACTTGCGCCAAGAATTCGAGATCCTCCGGATCGGGAGCGCCAGACTCGATACTGCCGATATTGAGAATGCCGAGACACTTGTCTCTCACGAGTAGCGGCAGATTGATCATACGTCCGAGGCCTTCTTGCAGGTACCATGTGTCTTCAAGGAAGACCTGGTCCTTCGTCAGATCGGCACGAATGTGGACAGTTTTATGTTCGTAGACCCAACCCATCACGCTTCCGATTCGTGGAATCACCGCATCGCGTTGGAGCACCACCTGCGGCATCGTCGTGGCCATAGCATAAAACTTGAATCCGTCGGCATCAGCATCGTACTGGGTGACAGATGCGCGTGCCCACGGAATCACCTTCGTGATCTCGGCGGTAAGCGCTTCCCAGAGGCTGTGCATATCACGCTGCGAATTGAGCACGACCGCAACAGCCAAGAGGGCTCGATAGTTTGTTTCAAACCGGTCCATACGTATAAAAGATCCTCTAACCAATATCCTAAACCACAGAGCTGTGTGACATCCTATCAGAAAGTTGAATTCTCCAATATAGAGAGGCACTCCTCCTTGAGTGAGTATACGAAATGTCTCATTGCTCATCTGTATTCGCGAGCCTCATACACACCGGAGGCTGACTATTGTCTCGAATCTTGAAGCCTGGTATCTTTTACCGTTGCTTCGTTCTCGCTCCTTCCCCTACTTCGTTTCTCCCATATGCTTGTCGCGATACATCCGATTACCGATCTATTACCGATACAGGTTTCAATACGGGGATCTCAAGGAGTGGGGCTGTAAGTTCTGAAGATAGAAAAAGAGGAAGTCGAACATTTGACACGGAACGCACAACTGGTAGTCGATCGACCCTGGTGGTCGGGAATCGTGCTTCCCCTGGCATTGCTCCTGTCGTTTGCGATCGCAATAGGGGTGGGTCTCTATACCTTAACGTCTTTGAGGGCTGTCCTGGTTCAGGAGAGAGGATCAGACCTCGGCAGGACGGCAGCCAGGGTCGCAAACACGCTTGATCGTGTGTTGTTTGAGCGGTTCAGCGATATCCAGGTGTTTGCAAAAGACAGAATTTTGTTCGAGGGCAAACCGGAAGAGAAGACACAGAGATTACTGGAGTACAAGAAACTATATCGGTATTACTCCTGGGTAGGGGTGACCGATGCGACCGGTCGTATCGTTGTGGCGACCAATGTGATTGCAGGCCCCAAGGCAGGTGGGATGAAGGAGGCAGAGGATCGCGTAGCGTTCAAGCAGCCGGATTGGTTTACGAAGGTGAGACAAAGCGGGCAGATCTATCTGGAGGAGGCTCGGCTTTCACCAGAGTCAGAGGGGATGATAGCGGTGGGGTTCTCGGCTCCAATCTATGGGCCACAAGGAGACTTTCGCGGAGTGGTGACGACCCGTGTCCCCGTTGAGAATCTACGGGCCATTCTTGAGGAAGAAGGAAAGCTTCCAAACGGAGAAGAAACGCACGATTGGTTGCTGCTCGACCGTCAAGGAGCAGTGATCATCGAGAAGAACCAAACGACTAGTATCAATAGCACCCTGCCGGCAATGGAGTTGCTTTCCGCAAGAAGAGCAGCCGAGGATCGTGAACAGCATGGGTTTGTAGAGGAACTGCACCAGCGTCGGCAGATTCCTGTGGTGACCGGCTTTGCCAGGACACAAGGTTACAGCAACTTTCCAGGATTTAGCTGGACCATCTTGGTTCGCTTGGATCGTGAGCACGTCCATGCCCCGATCAATCGGCTCATGTGGACAGCCGCCGGAGTGGGTCTCCTGCTCGTCGCGCCGTTGGCCGGCTTCGGCGTATGGGCGTCATGGAGACTGGTTCGGGATAACCGCGATCTGGCTCTGTCGCGGAAGGCCTTGGAAGAGTCGATCGCTGAACTGGCTCGTTCCAATGCCGATTTGCAGCAGTTTGCCTATGTGGCCTCGCACGACTTGAAGGAGCCGCTGCGGATGGTCGCGAGTTACACGCAGCTTTTGGCAAGGCGTTACAAGGGTAAACTCGATTCCGATGCTGACGAATTCATCAGGTATGCCGTGGATGGGGCCAACCGCATGCAATGGCTGATCAATGATCTCTTGGCCTACTCACGCGTGACTTCACAAGAGCAAGTGTTTGAAGAGGTGGATTGCACGAAAGTTCTGGAAGAGGTAATGAGTAATCTACAACTATCGATCGAGGAGAGCCAGGCAGTCGTTACCCACGATCCTCTCCCCACAGTGATGGCCGACGGGGGACAGCTAGGGCAGCTCTTTCAAAATCTGATCGCTAATGCCATCACGTTCCACGGCGAGGAGCCTCCCGCGGTACACGTGTCGGCAGAGCGCAAGGCCAATGAATGGCTATTTTCGGTTCGCGACAATGGCGTCGGGTTGGATCCCCAGTATGCCGAGCGAATCTTTGTCATTTTTCAGCGTCTGCATGATCGAGAAGAATATCCCGGCACCGGCATCGGCCTGGCGATATGTAAAAAGGTGGTTGAACGTCATGGCGGACGAATTTGGGTGGTATCGCAGGTAGGTCAGGGGGCAACGTTTTACTTTACTCTGCCGATCGTCGGCCAGAGCCGGCATGATTCGTAAACCTGAAACGATCCTCATGAGTCACGTGTAAGGTTCATGCAAGGAGACATCGCATGCAAAGACCTAAGACTGCCAGACCAGTGCAGATCCTCTTAGTCGAAGACAATCCCGGCGATGTCGGTCTGACGCTCGAGGCCCTCAAAGAGGCCACGCTGCCCAACAAGCTTACGGTCGTCAAAAACGGCACAGATGCCTTGGCGTTGCTGCGTCGGCAGGGACAGCATTCCCAGGCTGCACGCCCGGATCTCATCCTGCTCGATCTCAACCTTCCCAAGAAAGATGGTCGAAAGGTGCTGGCTGAGATCAAGGCCGATGACAATCTGAAACGCATCCCTGTGGTCGTGCTCACGACCTCAGAGGATGAACAAGACGTGATGGAGAGTTACAACCTCCATGCCAATTGCTATATTGTCAAGCCGCTGGATTTGGATCGGTTCATCACGGTGGTGAAAGCGATCGAGGACTTCTGGCTCAGGATCGTGGTGCTACCGAAGCATTAGGGGAGTCATGGATACGTGTCGCTGTGCACATAGACCGGATGTTGACTGCTACAGGTGCCTCGCGTGATGCGCCGGATTATTGACCGGATACGTTCCGGTCTATCACCGCATGCACGCTTCCGGCTACCAGATGCTGGACCAAGTTGTACAAGATGATCGGGACCATCACGCGTGGGTACGAGGTGAGCACGAGAGAAGCAAGAACCAGTCCGGTCCCGTTGTTATTCATGCCCAGTCCATACATCAGTGAGACACGTTCCGCCCGGTCCACTTTGAACATACGGCTCAGTCCATAGCCGGAGGCAAAGGCTGTGAAGCAGAGGCCAGCCGTCAAGGCTAATGTCACCGCCAAAAAATCGAAATCCTGGTCTGCCAATGTCTGGGGAAGCGAGGCCGAGGCATTCGAGTAGTTTAACAGCAGCAAAACGATTGAATTGATCAGTTTGATGAACGGCATTCCAGCTGTAAGCTGGCCTTCTGGCACTACCATCCGAACCGCAAGGCCCAGCACCGACGGCAATACGACCCAGAGGCCCAAAAACGTGCCTGATCCATAGGCGGCAAGGTCGTGCAGCACCATTTCATATTCCTCTGAGGCCATCTCTCCGAACGCGTAAAGTGCTACGGGTGTGATCACGGGGCTGAGAATGGTTGAGGAGAGGACCAATCCTAAGCTCAGCGCCAAATTTCCATTGGAGTTTTGTGCCCAAGCCGTTGAGGCACCGGCGATTGGCATGGCGGCAACAAGGGCCAGGCCGATGAGGATATGCTGCGCTTCGTCCGGCTCATACCACAGCCGCATGACGAGGGTGACGAGATAAATATACGTCATGGGGATGACCAGATTTGCCGTGAGTCCGGCGAACAACATCCTGGCCTTGTCCAGGAGGGATTGTAAGTGCGAGGTTTTCACCCCCAATCCAGCATTAAACATGAGCGTGGCAAGGAGGAGCAAAAGTAACGACACATGGAGTTGTGTCCCGAGGAGCGAGACAGCGCCGAAGGTGATGTTCCTGATCCATAACCCGGCCGTTGGAAACACGGCGGCAATGGTGTAGGCGCTGATCAAGAAAAAAAGCAGATGGTGGTGGATGAACTGGGACAGAGCGAGGAACGTGAATCTTTGACTATTCATACTCTCTCTTCTATCAACAAAACCCTGTTCGGAGACTTCGGGCTTCCGGCAGCGGATGACGTCACACGAGAAAGTTTCCCTTCCTCAGCACTACCTTGACTCAAACAAGGGATTTACGGAAGATGAACACGCTGATGGCGAGCATAGCGGTTCCAAATACTCCCATTGCGGTCAATTGGATCCAAAGCACATCCAACCCCATTCCCTTTAAATAGACCCCGCGTAGCACGCCCAAACAGTAACGCAGAGGGTCGAGATAGGTTGCTTCCTTACCTTTATATCTTGGATTTTCACGGCTTCCGGGATCGCCCATCACGTGATTATCAAGTCCGACGCCGCTGAGACCTACATGACTGTCTACTTCGCCCCTCAAACAGAGGGGCGAGTCTATTGGGTCCCGAGGGCGAAATTACTAGGGAAAATACTAGTGTCTGACACGGCTGCGCGAGAGTATATCCAGTAGCGAATGAGCACCCCTGAATGTGAACCGTTCACAATGAAATAGGAGGTAGCGTATGAAGGCTGAAACCCCGTTCGCTCAGCTCACTCGTCCGGTCTGTTGTATCTGTGGAAATGACACCGAATCCCCCTCGTGGGTTCCCACCCCACAGAGGTGGCCATTAGTCCGCGTCATTATTGCCGCCGGCATGGATCAGCAGTGCATGCCCTTTGAGATCAGCCAGTTCCAATCATGGCGCGAAGGCAAGACTAGTGTTGCCATTTGTTCATGCGGGCGGCGATATCTGCTTGTGCA
>DATDFW010000072.1:0-9463 GCA_036522375.1 Nitrospiraceae bacterium | reverse complement strand
GGACGTACTGCTGTGGTTCGATTCGCCAGGGCAGATAGCTCCGCTGGTGGCCCTGTCCGGTCAGGCTTGTGCGACGGTGCTTTTTGTCAATGGTTTGCCGGAGGAAGAGGTGCAGGGAGTCTGGCGCCTCCCATTCGTTCGGTGGGTGCTTCGCACTGCGTTGAAGACCGCTGCATGCCGGGCGCAAGGGGTGGTGAGCATTTGTCGTGAGATTGTCACGCAGATGCAGGATGCTTGGAGCATACCACCGGAACGTTGCCATGTGATTCGCAATGGAGTCGATGAGGATCGCTTTCATTCTCAACCGCATGAAGCTGCAAGAACAGTCCTCGGTCTTCCTGTCAAAGGTCTGTGCATCGGTTTTGTCGGCGGATTCTTTCCCTGGCATGGGTTGGAAACGTTAATCGAGGCAGTGCCATTCGTGCATGCCAAGGTCCCCTCCGCCACATTCTTACTGGTGGGAGAAGGCCCAACGAAACTCGCGCTTGAACAGCTGGTTCAGCAACAAGGCTTGACGGAGGTCGTCCGCTTTGTCGGTCGGGCTGATTGGGCGCAGGTGCCGACATGGATGGCGGCCTGCGACGTCTGTGTTGTGTTACATCGGCAGACTCGATCGTACCCCGGTGATTCCATGAAATTGTGGGAATATCTGTCGTGTGGACGCCCCGTCGTCACGACAAAAGGGCCGGGGTATGGAGAGACGGTGGAAGCCATTGGCTGTGGGCTCTCAGCAGAACCAAACCATGCGCAGGATGTGGCCCAGCAGTTGATCCGTCTCCTTGAAGATCCTGATGAGCGAAGGAAAATGGGTGATCGAGGACGGATGGCGATCATTCAGGCTCATACGTGGGACGCGCGTGCCAGAGAACTGGAGGTGGCGTGCAGTGCGGCGGTCGCCGCAATGCGACGGACAACATGATAACCAGTCGTGACATGGTCATGGCAGAAGCCCAGGTCAAAAATGACCTGGCTGAAACAGCTCCGCCTCGCTTGCGCCACCGGATTCTCCAGGCAGGTGGATGGGCTGGTGTCGGATTTGTGTTGGATAAAGTTATTGCAGCGATCCAGCTCATGGTGGTGGCGCGTCTATTGGTTCCAGCTGACTTCGGCGTCATGGCTGCATCCGCCACTATTGTCCTGGCATTCATGACCATCAGTGAGCTCGGCCTGGAATCGGCCTTGATTGCCAAGGCCAAGATTGACCGGGAAGATTTAGCTGTTGCATGGACTGTTGCGATCGCGCGGGGAGCTGCCATGGCAGCCTGTCTCTGGGCAGCGGCCGAGATGATAGGCCAGGCCATGCAGATGCCTCAACTGGCGTCGTTATTGCGAGTCCACGCCTGGTTGCTTGTGCTGCAAGGGCTACAGAGTCCGGCGATGGCCATCGTCGTAAAGAACTTGGATTTGCGTCGGCGTGTCACCATGGATCTCGCCCGACGCGTGATTGAGGCCGGCGCGATCATTACTCTCGCGTTCTGGCTCCGCAACGTCTGGGCACTGTTGTTGGGTCAACTAGTCGGGATGTGCGTGGGCAGCCTCCTGTCATTCTGGGTGGCACCGTTTCGGCCACGTCTGTCGCTTGACCTTCCTGCATGCAAGTATTTTCTGCGTTATGGCAAGCATTTGAATGTCACGACGCTTTGTATCTTCGGTGTCATGAGTGGGGGAGAGCTGGCCATCGGTCGCATACTCGGGCAAGAGGCATTGGGTTTCTATCAAATTGCGCTGGCCATTCCTCTTTTGTTGGGCGTGCGGGCTACGGTGTTGATCCATCAGATCAGCATGCCGACCTATGCATTGCTTCAACAGGATCAATCAGGTGTAGCCCGTGTCTTCGAACTTCAAATGGGTCTAATTGGACTGATCTTCATTCCATTGGCGGTCGGCGTGGCCGTGCTCGCCCCAGTCATTGTGCCGCTGGCATTCGGTTCTCAGTGGCTCGGCATTGTCGACCCGCTGAGAATGCTCTGCGTGTATGCCGTCTGTGCCGGATATTCAAGCGTGATGACCGCGTTGCACTATGGGGCGAACCGGCCCGATCTCCAGATGAAGAGTTGGGGGGCACAGTTTCTGTTCTATGCCGTGGTGCTTGTACCCTTGACCATGGGTTATGGCCTTACCGGCGCCGCTGCCGCGCTGGTTGCCAGCTACGTGGTTGGAGTGCTGTTGCAAAGTATGGCTACCAGGTCCCTCATGGGGACGGCGGTGAATGCCACGTTCTTGTCTGTTGGAAGGTCTTCTATCCTTGCAGGGGTCCTTGCCGGGCTCATTCTCCTCCTGTCCGAGGCTACCACGACCCCGCTAGCAACCTGGGTGCTGGTCTTTACCTGCCTAGGAGGCCTTGGACTCTATGGCTGGTATCTCTGGTCGATGGAGGTGACACGATTGAAAGTTCTCTGGGAGTATCGTTGACGGATGCCAACGACGATGACGCAGGGTGTGAAAGGTAGGCGGAATCAACGCTATCCCGAATGGGTGCCTGAAATGGTATTGCGGTACTTGTGCAGCGATGGCTCATTGCCGGTCCCTATTCTTGGCGGATCATTGTGGCCGATTTCGATGCAGAACGACCGGTGTTCATGATGCCGACTCATGCACAATATCCCATCCTGTCGGCAATCGATCTATCGATTGCGATCGTCAGTTACAACACGAAGGACATTCTGTTGGATTGTGTGAGTTCCGTGCGGGCGCATACTACACGTATGGCCTATGAAGTGATCGTCGTCGACAATGATTCGCAGGACGGAACGGTGCCGGCCATCAAGAATATGTATCCTGACATGAGGATCATTGCAAATCCGGATAATCGAGGATTCGCGAAGGCCGTGAATCAGGCCTTGGCTGTGAGCCGTGGCCGGCATGTGCTGTTGCTTAATAGCGATACGATAGTCAGGGATCAGGCGTTTGCGACCATGGTCGCATATTTGGACGATCATCCTGACGTCGGAGCCGTGGGTTGTAAACAATGGACGGGAGACGGACACCTGACCCAAACTTGTTTCCCCTTTCCCTCCATTCGCGATCACCTGTTCTATTCAGCCCTATTCCAGCGGGTCGCGCCTGCCATGCAAGCGGCTGCCGCGGCGACGCACGCAGTCGATTGTACGCAATCCCAAGACGTCGATTGGGCGAACGGAGCCTGTTTGATGGTCCGCCGATCTTTGTTACAGCAACTGGGGGGATTGGACGAAGAATTCTTTATGTACTTTGAAGATGTCGATCTATGCCGGCGCCTGCATCAGCAGGGGTATCGTGTGCGTCATCTCGCTGAGGCTGAAATTATTCACTTCATCGGCCGCAGCAGCGGTCGTGATCCTGAACGTCTGCAGCTTGTGTGGGAGTTTAGTCGCATTCGTTACATCGAGAAGCATTTTTCCACGGTCAAGCGTCGACTCATGAAAGGGTGGATTGCCGCCGGCACCGGATGGCGATTGGTGCAGTCGATGGGATGTGCACCGGCGGCGCAACGGCGCCGGCGCGTACAGAGTTGTCTCACGACGATCCGTCGATTGTGGGGCGGACCTCGGTCGATTGAACAGGTGCTTACTTATTCACCCGGGCCGCAGGGGTAGGAAGAAGGCCGACCTCATGGAACGCCGCGACGCCTGTCCGACCGACACGCAACACATTGTGAACTTGTCGGGATATGTGTGGGCGGCCAAGCAAATCCCACACCTTGATCGGTTGCGTGTGCTCGATCTTGCTTGCGGGACCGGCTATGGGTCCGACTATCTGAGCGGACAGGCCGGTCGAGTTATTGGTGTGGATTGCGCGCTTCAGATTGTTGCCCATAACCATGCCCGCTATGGTCATTCAGGCGCATCATTTTTGGCGATGGATGGTTGTGCACTCGGCTTTCTGGACGAATCCTTCGACTGTATTCTGTCGCAAGATACGATCGAACATATTATGGACGATCGAGGGTTCGTGGCCGAAGTCGCGCGGGTCTTACGCAAGACCGGCACGCTCGTCATTTTTACGCCTCACGGAAAGGGTGTGGCATACAAACCGGATGACCCCTATCACGTGCGGGAGTACAACCAGGAGGAGTTTCAAAACATCCTATCACCATACTTCTCGACCATCCGTTGGTTAGGTCGTCGCCAGGGTACGCGATTGAAAGCGGTAGAACGATCGATGGATGTCGTGCGACGGTTTGATCCCGGTGGTTTTCGCAACCTTGTTCCGCGTCCGATTCGGCATTGGCTTGGCGGTCAAATCAGTCGGCTTCAAGGTGGGCCCAGTCTGGAGGCAATTACTCCTGAAGATATTGAATATGAGGAAGGCGTGGCCGTCGATACGAATCTCATCGGGATTTGCATGAAATGACGCAGGTGAGCGACAAGAGTCTCACTTGGCGATGGTCTCCTACTGCGCTGCTGATATTGGCCGGTGTGCTGGGCCTGTTGGCGCGAACCTGGACGAATTTCCATACCCCACGACAAGGATATGCCGTCGATGATCTCTTCGATACGCTGGCCTGGAATCTGGTGACGAGCGGCTCTTTCACTCTAGACGGGGTGACGCCGTCGGCCCATGCCGGTCCTCTCTATCCAGCGATTTTGGCTGTGTTCTACGCGGTGGTTGGCCACAGGCCAGAATGGGTGGTCTACCTACATGTCGGTTTTGATATTATTGCCGGCCTTTGCATCTACATGGTGGGGGCGCGGCTTTTTCATCCATGGATCGGCGCACTCGCGGCTGCGGCCCTGTTTCTCTATCCCGCCTATTGGACCTACGACCCTCGAATCCGGAGTGAAAGTCTGTTGACCTGTCTTTTCAGTGCCTGGTTGTGGGCGATGGTCGTGTGCCGTTCCTCGACAGGGATATTCTCATTTGTAGGAAGCGGTTTGCTCGCCGGTCTCACCATTTTGTGTAAACCGGTGGCAATCGTGTTAGCCATCGTACTGATCGGTTTTGCCTGGCTCGGCACCGATGCCGTCCGTGTAAGGACTGCCCGCGCGACAATATATCTTCTTGCTTGCCTGCTCGTGGTCTTGCCGTGGACGTTGCGAAATTATCAAGCGTTCGACCTGGTCATTCCTGTTTCTGCCGGAGTCGGTGCCGGACTCTGGATGGGGAGCGATCCGCTGTCTCGCGGGAGTTGGCCTATGCCGGAGGCCATGGAACGCCAGATTTGGGAAAGTGCCGGGATTACACCGTTACCCTATGCCCATGCGATGTACGACGTGTCAACCGATCAACTCTTACGTGCGAAGGGATGGACGCGTATTACAGAAGAGCCGGTCCAATACCTCTGGCTCTCCCTGACACGCGCATTCGATTTCTGGATCGGAAACCCGTTCTATCTGGTCAGCTCAGATAAAGGATTTGTCCAGGGACTGACGACGGATGCTGCCGACCGAGGCTGGCTGGTCGCCACCTACAGCGTGGCGAAGCGACTGCTGCTCAATCCCGGGTTGGTTGTGTTGGCGCTATGGAGTGCCTGGTTCCATCGGTCTCGTTGGCGAGAGCTCCTGCCTCTCTATATCTTTCCAATCGGCCTGATGCTGGGCTACATCCCATTCACAGTGGAAGCTGGCCGGTATGCACTACCTGTGCTACCGTGCGTGATAGTCCTATCAGTGGCGGTCCTGGCGCAGGCGGGTCTTCTGTCTGTGGCACTGCATGGTCGGCAACCTCTTCCCATGAGGCCGTGAATCTAATGGGTTATGACCTCACCAGAAGCCAATTCAATCGGCTGGTGCGAGCCTATCAACCGTCTCAGTATGAGACATTTGGAGCGCAGGATCTGCGTTTTGCCGCGCCGATGCATCACGCATTGAAATGTCGTGATCGTCTCCATATTGCGCTTCGAAGCGGATTGCAGCGGTTGCCGGACGGACCACAGACGATTGTGGATTTCGGCCCCTTCCCAGGCAGTCTATTGCGTCTCTTGCGTGAGATCGAACCGACGAGAGCGGCACGTCTGTTCGGCGCTGGTCTGATGGCCACTCCCGAGTTCGTGCAGTTCATGAAACGGGATGCCGATGTGGAGATTCTTACCGTTAACCTTGATCCGGCCGGACAACAATTCGCATCCAAAGGGTACCAGGAAAAAGTTCCGCTGCCCGATAATTCTGCGCAACTGGTGTTTGCGTTGGAGATTGTTGAACACCTGACTTCGCCATTTCATCTACTGGCGGAAGCCTACAGAAGTTTGAAGTCCGGCGGCCATCTCGTGATCACGACCCCGAATGTCACTCGCATCGGTAATATCTTCAAGCTGTTGATTGGCCGATCACCCAATGATCGGCTGGCCCCTCCCGGCTACAATGATCCCAACGACGAATGGCGGCCTCACGCGCGAGAATATGCGATGCATGAGCTGGCTGACATGCTGCGGCACGTCGGGTTCGAGATCGCGCTGTCGCGGTTTTTTCTGGGCGAGGACACGCAGGATTGTAAACAGACCGCGCGCCAGAGTGCCATCGATTGGGCGAAGGTGCCGTTCTATCTTGTCCCGCATTTGCGCGGAAGTTTATTGATCCTGGGGAGAAAGCCGTGACGCCGATCGTCCTTGCAGAACTAGCCGGGTCGGCTGCCTACGGCGGCGGTGAACGCTATCTGGAGCTGTTCTTTGACCGTCTCGACCCCACTCGGTATCGAGGACTGCTGATCTGTCCGGAGCCTGGTCCGTTCGTGAGGCGGATGAAAGAACGTGGAGTAGATACGCAGGTCGTCCACTTGGCGCCGCTGTTCAACCCCATGGCCCTCTGGCGGTTGACGCGTTTGCTTGTGCGGGAGCACGTGACAATCCTCCAAACGCATGGCGCCAGGGCTAATTTTTATGGGCGGATTGCAGGACGTCTGGCCGGCGTACCGGTCATTATCTCAACTGTGCATAATTCGCTGAAAGACTATGAGGTCCGTTCGCTCAGGCGAGGGCTCTACACGTTCTTGTTGCGTGTGACGCTCCCCCTTGTCCATCGGATTATTTGTGTCTCGGATGCCAATCGCTGGGACCTGATCGACGAGTGCCCGGCAGCGAAGGCGAAGACGCACACGGTCTACAACGGCGTGGACCTTTCGGTCTTTTCTTCACAGTTCGATCGACAAACTGTTAGGCGGGAGATTGGAGAGTTACAGGGGCCGGTGCTGGTCACGATCGCACGATTGACGGAACAGAAGGGCCATCGCTACCTCGTCCAGGCGCTTCCTTCTCTACTCGAAACATGGCCACAGCTTTGTTGTCTGTTCGTGGGAGATGGTGAGTTGCGTGATGCATTGCACCGTATGGCCATTGACCTGGGTGTTGAACGAGCCTGTCGGTTTGTGGGGGTTCGTCAGGACATTGCCGATATTCTGGCTGCCGCGGACGTCATGGTGTTGCCGTCCCTCTCAGAGGGGTTTCCGTTTGTTCTGTTGGAAGCGTTGGCCATGGGTTGTCCAGTCGTCGCGTCGCGAGTCAATGGTGTTCCGGAATTAATTGAAAACCATAAGATGGGATTGCTCGTTCCGGCAAGAGATTCCCAAGCCCTGGCGGCGGCAATCCGCGAGATACTCAGTGACCCGACCGCTGCACGAAAGATGGGGGCTGAAGGGCGAGCCGTGGTCCGGGAGCGGTTTACCGTGGACCAGATGGTGGCGAATACGACAGCGATCTTTGATGTGGCGATAGAGGAGGCGGACGTGCGCGCACTTGTCCGGAAACGAGCGGTGGCCTGAAGATGGCAGCTATGCTAGAGACAGAACAGATCGTCTGTCCTTGCGGCAGTCAGGCGATGCCGGTCGACGTGTTTCACACACCGACCAGACGCTATGTTCGTTGCCCTGGCTGTGAGCTTGTATTTCTGAATCCTCGCCCATTAGGGACCCTCGTGGAGGAGTTTTACCGTGAGGACTACGATGAGGCCTACGGTGAGGCCGAGGGCTCGTCGGATCGCCACCCGGTATTTGAAAGTGTCGCGCGTCATCTACATCTGTATCGGCAACCTCCCGGTCGGCTGCTCGATGTCGGTTGCGGAGACGGCGCGTTCTTGTCTCTTTGTCAGTCGGCGGGATGGACCTGTTATGGGCTGGAGCTGTCGAAGAAAGCCGTCATGCGCGCGGCTCGTCGCCAGCTGTCGGTGCTTCCATCCGATTGGTTGGCGCAAACCGGTCAGCGTGAACTGTTCGACGTGATCACCCTCGTGAACGTTTTGGAGACGGCGACGAATCCAGCAATCCTCTTACGGCAGGTCGCGGGCGCACTGACACCATCGGGCTTGCTCGTGATCAGAGCCACCAATGGATCATTTCATCTCCCGATGCGGACACCGGCCCGGTGGGTTGGGTCTCGCTACGATCAAGCGTTTCACCTCTTTTTGTATTCGCCGAAGGCGCTCCGCTCGCTATTGAAAGGGATTGGATTGCATACCATTGCGATTCATAACTCGGTTCCGAGTCGAGGGCCTCTCACCCCGGCGAATCCCTGGATGAGTCGCCTCAAGTGGCGGATCGGAGCGATGGCATTCTGGTCCGGTGCGGAGATGCTCTATAAGGCGACGGGGGGACGTATGGTGTGGGCCCCCTCGTTTGAGCTCGTTGCTCAGCGATCAGAGGATTTGCCATGAGTACGGCCCATTGGTTCAGGCACCGATGGTGGAGGTACTCCATCAGATTTTTGGGGTTCGTCGTTGCGCTCTGCCTGCTCGGCGCATTAGCCACGCTTGGAGTGCGGTGGATGCTGACCTCGGTGGGATCTGCCAAACATACCCGCTACGAGCCGGTCGATGTGCCGCCCCAAGAGGTCTCGCCACGCCACCAGAAGGAGCGGGAAGAGTACGAACGGCGAGAGCGAATCTTGACTGAGAAAACTCGGTAGTCGCGAGAATTTGGAGTTGCCGGTCTATGTGTGGTATTTGCGGCCTTGTGGGAGATCACGATCCCATCCTGCTGGAGCGGATGCTTAACCGGCTTGTCCATCGTGGACCGGACGAGGAAGGGACACATCACGACGCTGGGGTGGCGCTCGGAGTGCGGCGATTACGAGTCATCGATCCGACCGGTGGCCATCAACCGGTTCGAAACGAGACTGGCTCTGTTTGGGCGGTCTTGAACGGTGAGATTTACAACTATCGCGAACTCCGCAGAGAATTGATCCAGAAAGGTCATCACTTTCGGTCCGATTGCGATACCGAAGTTCTGGTCCATCTCTATGAAGAGGAGGGACCAGAGGCGGTATACCGGCTGCGGGGGATGTTTGCCTACGCCATCTGGGATCGTGAGCAGGATCTCGTATTGTTGGTCCGTGATCGGTTGGGGATCAAACCCCTGTACTACTCCGTCCAATCAGGGAGAGCGGGTGTTGCACAGCGGGTGCTCTTTTCGTCGGAACTGCCGTCATTGTTGGAAGGGATTCCAGATTGGACCATCCGTCCGCAAGCCATCGCAGATTTTCTGTCGCTGTTGTATGTGCCGAGCCCGGATACGATCGTCGAGGGTGTCTATCAGCTTCGAGCGGGAGAGGCACTCAAGA
>DATDFW010000071.1:0-3030 GCA_036522375.1 Nitrospiraceae bacterium | reverse complement strand
ATGGGTCATAGGAATGTGGGGTCACTGGCTCCACCGTCAAATTGGGTGCAACCGGTTGAGCATTTTCATTGCTGACTCCCACGGGTAATGTTGAGGAGGGCGCCTGTCCAGTCGCACTGTTGGGTGCAGGAGGACTCGTATTAGTCTCGGCGGAGCCCAGGCCAACCACAATGAGCAGACCGGCACATCCAATCAACGTTATACTCGCTGTCTTCATGGTCGACCGCCCGCTTTCACAGATCACATTTATCACTCATGGCCTCGTACACTTCTTTGTACTCTCACTTCTTCTGAGGAGCCGACGGAGCCACCGCAACCAGCTTGGTTTCCTCTGGTGCCGCATAGGCAACAAGGTCAAACACGGTCTGCGTGACAACCCGCCCCTTCTCAAATTTTGGTGCCCCCATCTTGAGACCGGACACGGTCACAATTCGAGGCAATGCGTTGATTCGATCGAAAAACAAGGCAGCGGTATGGTAGCCGCCGGAGACCTCTACATTGACCGGCATCCGTACAAACAATTTCGATGGATCTTCGGTCTTCGCGCTAGGTTTCCAGAGCTTCACGTCGAGCCCGAGACGAATCCCCAAGTCTGACACCTGTTTGAGCAACATCACCGCTTCCTCTTCGGGCGGCAATCGCTCTTTCTTCTTTGCAAGCTCAATCTCTAGCTGCTTGCTGGCCGCGATGAGTTCGTCAAGATGTTTGACCTTAATGGTCAACGTTTGAATCTCAGTATCGAGTGTGCCGATTGCTACTTGGAGCCCTTCAATCTCAACAGATTTTGGCTCTGCCACATAGTAATAGAACCCCACGATAATCCCGACAAGAACCATAACAAGAAGCCCGACCTTCTGAACCAATGGGATTGACCGCAATAGGTCAAGATGAATAGCCGGCAGCTTCATGATTCTTACCCTTTGAGACGGAATCCAAGTTTAAACTGAAAAATATTGAGTTGGTTCTCCACTGCAGCTCGACTTTCCTGGAGATTGATATTCGTAAAATAGTCGGTGCGGCGCAGGTTATTCACGAACTCCACCACATCATCGTTGGTCGCCGCACGCCCTTCAAGATCGACCTCTTTCCCAGTGACCCCCATTCTCACGAGCCACACCTTCAGCGGCTCAAGACTCTGACTGACATGGTCGAGCACCTTGACAGGGCCCGCACGTGACTTTTCCAATTCATCAATAATACGATTTTTGTCTTCTAGCACTTTCTTTCGGTTTTCAAAATCAGAAACCTGTTTCACTTGCTCCTTCAGCTGCGCGACTTGCTTTTCTTTATCGAGTTTTTCGATCTGTCGCACACTGATTTCCTCATCGAGTGACGCCGAGTACCACCAGCATCCTGCCAATGTGATGAACAAGAGCCCCACGCCCAAAAGCGCCTGTGCTCTGACATCGTAGTGAGGCTTCGCCTTATGCCCTTTGGGTCCGGGCAATAAATTAATACGAATCATCGATCCCCCGCCGATCGTAGTGCCAATCCAACGCCCACGGCAGCCAACGGAGCCAAATCGGCTAACGTATTTTGGTCAAAATCGCTCCCCGAGGTATCGATTTCACCGAACGGATTCGCGACTTCGACAACAGCGTGCATGCGATCTTTCAGTTGCGCGAGCAGACCCTTGACCTGAGCGCCCCCTCCGCACAAGAGGACCTGCTGAACGTCCGCATCCGGCATCGTTGACTTGAAATAGTCGATGGTCCGTGCAATTTCCGACGCGACCTCGGCATTGACACTGTCGACGACTGTGGTCACCGCCGTCTGATTATTCCCTCCTGAACGCTCGCCCTTTTTCGTCTCTTCTGCCTCTTCATAGGACATCCCCATTTCTCGCTGAATCGCTTCCGTATAGCGATTCCCCCCGATGGGAATATCCCGTGTGAACAACGAAGTGCCGCCTCGAACAATATTGATATTCATCACACTGGCGCCAATATTAACGAGGGCGGTCGTCTCCTCCTGCGAAACAGGGTAATTAATCGCATACATGTTTTCGATCGCAAACGCATCGACATCCATCACAATTGGAAGCAGCCCCGCTCCTTTGACGAGTTCGGTCAACTCGTTGATCTTATCCTTCTTGGCCGCGACGAGAATGATCGACATCTCTCCCTGTGCATCGCCCCCAGCGTCAGAAGAAGGCAACACGCTAAAGTCGATGTTCACCTCATTAATATCGAAGGGGATGTACTGCTCTGCGGCAAGCCGTACCTGCCCCTCCAATTCCTCATCCGGCATCGGCGGCAAGCTGATCTTTTTAATGATGACCGCATGACCGGAAATCGACACGGCTACTTGCTTGACCTTGATCTTCGTCTCCTCAAACAGTTCCTTAATCGCCGACACGACTCGTCCCTCATCCATGACGGTGCCATCAACGATGACTTCCGGCTCCAGCGGTTTGAAGCCAAACTTCTGGAGAATGTATCGACCACGACTTTCCTTCAATTGGACAAGCTTGATACCACTCGACCCAATGTCCAGCCCCACAAGCTGTCGCTTCGGCGTGAACATCGAGAAGAGATCGGTTTCGGAGAGACTTTTGAATGAGCTCAACATACGCGTCCTTGACTGTACATGACTATCTATACAGGACAAATCTTTATGTGAATTCCGTGCAGACTGTCCATCGTGACCATACCTCCAAAACCTTCTTCACTCCACATACACAATGTGTATTGAATCCATTCTGGCTATTTACCTGGGGGCCTGATCAATTTGTATTTTCCTGATAATGTGTGCATATTTATATTATTTCCATAAGATATACATCGTAATTATTAATCCCACTTCTGTATCGGCGCCACGCACATGCATAAGTATAGTCCAGATGCTCCACCTGTCAAGAAAATCGCTTTTCCTACGCACCTATGTGGGCTAGACCAAGACGATGGGGGAAGAAATGGAGAGAGGCTAACAGGGTCGAGCCTTATTGCCTATTGATATCGCGATGGGCAATGGTCACTTGATACCCGAGGGCTAAAAAACTTTCTTGAAGTCGGCCGGCGACGGCCACAG
>DATDFW010000070.1:0-2566 GCA_036522375.1 Nitrospiraceae bacterium | reverse complement strand
TCAAGGATCGAGAAATTCTCCGGTGTCATGCCCTTCATATTCCATTTGGACATATTGCGCGGGAAGGCTTGCCGATGTGCATGCACGAATTCGTGCGGGTGGCAATAGAACACCAGCCGGGAAGTACGCCGGGAGATCCGGCGGACCATCCACTTCATCACAGGCAGACCGAGCACCCTGAGCGTCGCCATATTGATGGGGAACAGGAAAGCCGACGGGGGCATTTCGATGATCGAGCTGTATCCCGGCAAGCTCAGGCGGTCAAACGACGGGCGATACGGCTCACTCGGCGCACGAAAGTATTTCAGGTAGTGCACCCGGCCGAATCCGCAATCAAATCGGCCTGCAGGAACAGATGAATCGTAGCGGTATCCCTCGTCTTCAAGCGCGCGCAAGGTCGTTTCGCCGATCCACAAGCTCGGTGCGCGGAAGACGACGGGGCGAACCCCTGAGGCTTTCTCCACGGCCTCCGTGGCCAATCGGATCCATTCTCGCTGCTGGTCATACCCAGCCGACCTGAAATCCTCGTCTTTCTCGAGACCGCCGTGTTCCCATCCATGGGTGCCGAGTTCGTGTCCTCGCCTCCGGCAATCTCTGATCAGATCCGCATAGGTTTCCGCAAACCGTCCGGCAACAAAAATCGTCGCCTTGAGCTTCCATCGATCACAGAAATCTAGTAAGCCTTCCAGCCCCGCCTCGGACCCGGGGACCCAGTCCACATCAATGGTGAAGTGCCAGGGTATGTGAACCTGTGAATGCATGTGACGTCAATGTTGAGATCAATCCCGAGGCTCAGAGAACATGTGGAAGGGAGTCTGGTGGCGACACGATCCTGAGCCCGTCCGGCTGCGCATGCTGGGAAACCATGGGTTGACGGAGACGAACGCGGGGCGGCGATAGTGTTTGGCCTACATCAATGGTCCTTTCTTGACCCAGGATGCCCTCGACCTCCAGTAATAACTCGCTTCGGCACATGTCTCCTTGAAGGTACAGAACCTGAGTATGGGAGGGCAGCTGTTCCTGGAGAATGTCGCGAATCATCGCAACGTGTTCTGGGTGTCGAATATAAATCTTGAAGAGTGCCTGCCCATACCACTGTCCGCGAGTCATTCCATGGAGCTGCTCAGTATGCGTGAGCAGGGCATTGAGGTTCTGCATGATTTCGAGGGTCTGTTTAGACGGATCGCCGATGTGTACACTCACATGACCGACCACGCTCGCCGTACCAGAGATGAGCAGGTGGGACCCGTAGACGGATTGCCGCAGGGAGGCCCTCGCAAACGATGGGCTGCGCGGACCATAGATGAGAGGATATTCGTACGCGCTTACCTGTCGAGGATTCTCGACGTGTGTTCCAGACTGCCTAGACGCCAGGAAATGAATCTTCAGCGGGCCGGACATTGTCCCGATGGCAGTCCCCGCAGGCAGGGTGTGAGGGAAGCCTGTCAGGCTCTCGGCTAGAGCTTGATGCCGGCCGGCGCAAAAACGCTGGTACCGTTCCAGCCCGTCGGATTCAAGATTGATAGAAGGAAAGTAGTTCCAGACCCGCAACAGATGCGGGTAGCCTAGGGCACGGGCTTGGACGAGCAGGCGTCGATAAGCGGTGTAGGTGACGGTGTCCAGCAGCGTGTCCGGATTTTCGTCCAACTGCAATGCACCAAAGAGCACCTCATCGTTCATTGCGCAGTGGATTCCATCGGTCTGGTGATAGGTGAGCGGCAGGGCGCTCGTCCACACTTCGGCCAATGAAGGCCAGTTGAATTGAGGGATATCGAGGCAGACAACCGGATAGGCACCCAAGCCATTGAGTCGCCAGGGGATCCGCTCATGGCAGACGATACCTAGGACCGTGGATGGCGAAGATTTTAGAAGGGTCGCTAACCGAGCTGTCTCCACATACGCGACGCGGAGCGCATGGCTAGCGGAGATTGAGTTGAGTTGCGCGGACCTCACCGAGGGCCAAGCCCCCGGCTCCACGACCCACCGGTTTGACATCGCTTGGCTCACGCTGTCGATCTCCCTTCGTGGACACTGCTCACAACTACGCGCCGAGGTCACACGTCAAGCTTGATCTTGATCACTCAAAATGGATTCCTCTAGATTCGTCGCAGCAGGCCATCTTGCCGCTTTTTACAGCGAAGTCCATGAAGCGGGGTCTGCTCAATCGCCCCCTCCATTAGGGAAGCAGCGCATCTCCCGCGACGTTCGAGTACACCGGGGTAAAAATGAATCCCAGGATGGGAGGGAAATACCACATGACCGTCTCGTCCGACTGCACGATTCGAACCTTCGTTGCACCGTGTTTCTTGGCTTCCTCGGCGAAACTCTGGACTGTCGAGTTCAGTGTCGCGTCTCCTATCATTGGTTTGGTCATGAACAGATGGACAGCAAAGTTCCTCGTATTGATGTGTGTCAGCTTGTCGCCGTCCATTCCTTTGATGCCGCGCAAATCACTGGCGGTGTTAGATATTGTGCAGCCGGCCGCAACGCCCATGACTAACACGAGCATCGTCATAGCGGAATATCTCATGGTTTCCTCCTTTGGACACACGCCAATTCGTGTGTA
>DATDFW010000069.1:0-11428 GCA_036522375.1 Nitrospiraceae bacterium | reverse complement strand
CGTTGCTGACGCCAGACCTTTAGCTGACACCAGTCCGTGTAATACCCGCCCACCGTGCTCCGTCAGACAATGCGCAGATCCGCATTGGTGCATTCCTGACGTTGCGTATTTCCTTCTTGGCCATAGCGCCGTTCAAACGTAACAGCAGGAATATGCTGTCGCATCGCTGCGGATTTCTGTTGGAAAGAGGAAGCCTCCTTACAAGCCCAACTCATGAGTGCCTCACTGAGTCATTTAATATTGTGCGCGCCGCGGGGTTGGCCGGCCGATTCATGCTCGGAAACATGTGGTGCGTCCGCACCATCGTCATGTACTCCTCGGACGCATACCGCACGCCACGATCGGAATGGTGGACCCAGTCGGCGGATGCCGCTCTGCGAGCGCATACCCCAGCCACGATCGACACCTGGACTGCCAGTGTTCGCTCCACCGCCCTTCGCAACGTGCCAGTTTCATTGATCTATCCAGGCCTACAGTTATAGTTATAATGCTTGACTCCCGTACACATTGCGCCCAGAGTCATAGGGCCAGGTATAAAGCTCGCTGACTGTCCCATCTCTTGCGCTTCCTGATCCTTCCGAGCGTGACCGATTCTCCAGTCGCCGCCGTTTCGAGTCCTGAGTTCCTTTCAGCATTTTTCGACCTCATGCCACATTCCATGGAGAGGAGTGAGCTATGCGTTACTATCCACTGGTGTTCCTGATTGTGGTCTTGATTGCCAGCGCACGAAATCTCGCTGGGGTGTCAACTGTCGGGGTCCAAATCTCTTCGGGTCTGTTTGTTGTGGGGATCGTATTGGTCGCGATCCATGTGGTGATGGGACGTCCCATTCGGATGGCCTGACCGGGGATACGAGTTGTTCGCGGGGTTCGCGCCATACGGCATCCGTTCCCGGAGAGCATACAAAACAGCCGACCAGTGTTCAACCTAATCCGCGGAGGTGTGCGATGGTTGCAATTTTCAAATTCGCCGGCAGTCTGTCATGTGGGTTTCTGCTGTACGTTGGGCTGTCCAATTCAGCACAGGCTGAGCATGTGCCTTCGGCCTCGGACGTGATGAAAACTGATTCTGCCACTGATCGGCAAGGCTTTCAGGATGACGCGGACAAGCAAACACACGATGGGATGGGCGGGATCCGAGGCTCCAAGCATATCAAGGGCGAACTGTTTCGAGTCGACGGCGATAGCTATTACATCATGCTGAGAGACGACACGGAGCTCCGGATACGCACCGATAAGACGACGGTGATGGGCGAAGACATCAAAAAGGGGGATCTTATCGAGGCGAAGATCAACGATCAGAATCACGCGCTGTCCATTCGCACGACCAAACGAAAGTGACGCCCGTCACGGAAATCTCAGTACGTTGTGTGCAGCATGGGATGAAACGACCGCTTGCGAAGAACCAAGGCTGAACGGCTGAAATGAAGAGAGTGGGTGGTGAGTACGATATGCATGGTTTACCTCATCCGATCGGATGACGTAGGCTCGAATGCGCAGAAGGAGGAACGTTATGATGACTGTTGCATTGATTCAAGGCATGCTGTATTCGGGAATCGCGATCGCTCTGTTTGTCGGGACCGTGATGTTGGTCATGGGGCTGGCTGCAGAGAAATGATTGTTGAATGAGCTTCGACGACGCAAAGGAGAGCCTTCCAACTGCGCGAGGGACCGGTGCGATGAATTCCATAGACGATATTCGCCGGAGAGTGTCGCACATGGCCAACAGTGGTTTAGCACAGCGCTCCTACCCGTCTGAAGGAAGCGCCACGCCTGCAAGCTCTGCTCCGGCCTCAACCATGCGACGCCGCGGATGACGGAAGTGGTCGGGCTGACAATGGAGAGATCGGTGAAACATCTAGAGTTCAAGCGTCTTGGCACTAACCGCCACTACAATGTGGTGTTCCACATGGGAAGCACCTATATGCCTGTCAGCGAGAAGACCCTGGAAGAACTCAAGGCCCAGAGCCGACTTCCAGTCGAGCGGTTTCGGGATCTCTTGATCGAACGCGTGGGGCACTCCTCCTACCTCAAAGATCAAATCCGCGAAGCACTGAAATCCTCTGGCGATTCCGTGACGCAGATTACCATGCTTCAAGGTACCATCCGAGAACTGTAATCGTTGCTGGCACACCAATACGTCTCAATGTGCCTGTGTGAATGAATCCCATGCCTTAAGCGGTGGTGCTCTAGTTTGGGGTCGGCTTGAATTACCAAGGCTTTCCGAATTTCCCTGGTCGTCCGTTTAGGTAGTCAGTGGGTCAGTTTAAAATAAAGTCGTCGTGATTGCGGATCACACATTCACCACACACTATGCAGTAATAGTTGTCTGCCGAATGTCCAAGAGCAATTCCTTCCAGCTCCAGGTATCGATGTTCGCATGGTATAGAAGCTGCCCGTTGTTTCCACTTTGCCCTTAAGGCAGAAGCGCGTGTTGTTGTCATCATGGCTCATCATACCAGACTGCCTACCCTAGCGGGGCCTGTGTTCGAGGCACTGGCTTTCGTCCGGTTTCGGCAGAGTACGCCTGTTCATTCAAGGAGTATGGATATGGTTGTCGTCATATATGCAGACGGGGCCTGTCGAGGCAACCCCGGTCCTATGGGCATCGGCGCGAGTATTCAAGACGACCAAGGCACAGAGGTATCAACGGTCAGCGTATTGATGGGTCACGGAACAAACAATATTGCGGAGTATCGGGCGGCGATTGAGGGATTGAAGAAAGCCAGAAGCCTAGGGGCCACAGAGATCGAGTTACGGATGGATAGTGAACCTGGTTGTCAGGCAAATCAATGGGGTCTATAAGGTAACGCACGCTGTGCTGAAGGTGTTGCATGCCGAAGTCCTCGAGCTCCTCAAGACGTATAACAGGTCCACTGTTGTGCATATTGCACGGGAAGAGAATCGACGGGCGGATGAACTGGCGAATCTCGCCTATGAAGACTCTAAAAGCCCATCCTGAGGCCAGGTGGTCGGGCTCTATTCGGGCTCTATTTTGGCTCTATATGCTCTATATATGGGGATGGAACGCACAAAACAAGGCCCGGCACCTTTCAGAGTCGAACGTTCTGCTTCAGGCTTCGTGATGCTTCCACTTCTCGTCTGCAATGTTTCCATTGCGCGTATAGCCGGTTTTCCATCGTCTTTCTAAAGCATCTTCACCTGATACTGCGAGCGGTAGCCAAGATGGCTGGTGGAGGTTCGCTGGGAAAGGTGACAAAGCGCTAGCGGGCAACCGCCTGACCGCAGGCAAGGCAACGATAGTTGCCCGTCATATAGCCGTCCTCGCTGCGCTCCAAATCGATCTTGAGATGTTCACAGAGTGGGAAGCCCAGTTGGTTCCACGTCGCTTGGAGGTACCACGCCTGCAGCTTTGTCATTGTCTGTCCCCTATGGTCATATTGAAATGTAATGCTTAGACGACCCAGATGTATTTACACCCCTGATTCAGGCAGTATCACATCAGCGTATAGGCGTCCGTGATGGTAGGATCTTGGTAGAAGATATACTGGCGTTCTTCTCGTCGGATCTCGTGGCTCTGATATCGGGGGCACGTAGAGCTTTTCATAATTCCTCATCCTGGACCTTCCGTGCCCATATAGCGAGCTCTTTATTCATCTCTTTCCGGTATCTTCCCTCTCGCATTCCCGCTGTCTACATTTCAAGCGGGGCACAATAGTTCGATGAGCGAAAGACAGTTGCACTCCTCCAGTTACCGGTGTCATAGATCTTCGGATAGCTGCCTCTGAGTGCTGCGTCCTTCCCCAACCCAGTACGCGCCGCAACATGCTTATATCTGGATATATTCGGATCTGCATTTAGTTATATTGCTTGACTCCGGTCCTGATAGCGCCCAGAGTGATGTGGCGAGGTGTGAAGCTCGCTGACTGTCCCATCTCTTACGCTTCCCAATTCTTCCGGGCGTGACCGATTCTCCAGTCCTCTCCGTTTCGATGTCAGAGTTTCTCCGAACGACTCTATGCCTGAGGTCATGTTCTGCTCATGGACGGAGCCAGAACTCCGACCGTGCTTAAAGACTATTCGATTTACGCTCGCATTCCATAGAAGGAATGGGTCATGCCCTATGCATGGGTGTTTCTGGTCGTGCAGGATTGGTCTTCGCACGTCGCGGAAGGACTAAGAGGAGACACACCTATCTTGAGCGCCTGTAACCCAAGGGCGGAACCCGGCGCCTCGACTCTCGCTTTGAAGCCTTGAAACGGTTCTCACGATGCCGGGTTATTGAGCTATAAAGGAGCAAAAATGACGTTATCCGCTGGGTGGGGAAGCAAGAAGGTGCGAAAAAATCGACGGGGGATTCGGAAATCGAAAGTCCGCTGGGAAGTACTTGGCCTTCAGAGTCCTCTGGCTATCTCAATGGACGACATTCGTCGGCAAGTGGCGCATATGACAAACAGTTGGTTAGAGCAGGCTCCTCCTATAACGCAAGGAAGCGAGGAACATGAGCGGAAATGAAAGGCTGAGAAATGGTTGTGAGCCCTCACTCTGTTCCACGCACTCTTTATTGGCGGAAGGAGAAAATGGCGGTCACACGATTAATCGAAGGAGTAGGAACAATGCCAATCTATGAGTACAAGTGTGCGGAAGGCCATCGTTTTGAAGTGACTCAAACATTCAGCGATCTTCCCATCACCACGTGTCAAGCCTGCACCAAGCCAGTCTCCAAGGTGATTTCGGCACCGGCGATCATGTTCAAGGGGTCCGGTTGGTACATCACAGACTATTCGGATAAGCTGAAACCGACAGTCTCGGAGCCAAACCCAGAGAGCACCACCGGACTGAAGAAAGATGGCGCAGAGACAAAGGCTGCCAATGCCACATCCCCGCCATCTGCTTCCGTGCCAACACCCTCCCCTGTTTCCGCTGTTTCGCCAACCGGCCTGAATCATTGAACTGTCACTGACCCGATAGGAGTGAAGTCAATTTGGATTGCGTGAGTATTGGACAATGGAGGGCATGAACATGGATGAATATTATAATAGTCACAAAATAACATTCAGGTCAGGGCATCAAGATGCCGGGAAGTGGACATGTCAGTATATAGTTGTAAAATTCGGCAATGCCGATATGAGAAGGCGGAGTGGCTATGCAGAGGGTACCTTCTACTCCCGCAAAGATGCAGAAGCAGCCGCTCTGGCAAAATGCCAAAGCTTTGATTAATTCAAACTGACCCACTATCCATCACGTCGGGCCGGTCGTGCGGCGACGATACTAATATGAACCCGGCGCCGTCGGTTTTTAACTTGTCCAGTTCATGCCAGGCCACCAGATACGAGGTAGCTCGGTCCACTTATCGGGTGTCCGCAATAGCCTTATCAATTTAGAAAATTTATGTGACCAGGAGTTGGAACTGTTGCAGTAGCAGTTTGAACGTCTGGCGCTTTTTCAGGTTTGACCTTTCATAACTGCATTGGCTATTGTCATCAAAGTTCCTTCATACTGAATGGAAGCCCATCAAATGAAGCCAGGACGATCTTTCTGTGTTGTCTCCTTCTTATTCTTTCTGGCCTCCATACAAGCCTGTAGTCAACCGCCACAGCAGGTGATTAACCCACCGTGCGCTACCCGAACGGCGACCATTCAAGTGAAGCCGAGTGCCGACCTATCACTCATGTTCGGAGATGATGCAATCCAAACTGCTGTAGACGCCATGACACGACATGTTGGCCAGAAGGAAATTACATCGGCTACTGAACTGACACGTTTGGGAACAAATGCAGCTGTTCGTACTGCAGACGCCAACGGTAAAAATCTGAAGCCACAAGACAAAGTGGTTCTGGAAACATATTTGCGAGAAGATATCGTTCCCGCGATTATACAGAGTCCCACTTGCGTCTTTAAGGTGCGTGCGTCAAGTAAGCCAGAAGTCACCATTGAAGCTGTGTATCTCGAAAACATCGGGGACAAGCAAATAGCAAAAGTCAAAATTGCCAACACTGGACAACAGGGATCACGCTTCGTCCATGTGGTGTTGCGAAGCGTTATTGAAGGCATGAAACCGCTAAGTGGTCAGACTGAGATGGTCTTGGATCCGGGCCAATGGCGCAATGTCAGTAATCCGCAAGCAAGATTCCCAATGTCAGCGATTGGTTTTGGAAAGAAGAAGCTGATTGTCTTTGTTCAGATCAGTTACGCCAAAGAAGCTGGAAGTCAACACATCGTGTATCAGGAGGAGTGGGCATATGATCCTCTGTCTCAAACCTTTAAGCAGCTACAATGAAATAGACTTCCCATTTGCTAGTCCTCTTCTACCCGCGTTGCTTCATACACAGGCGGGTAGCCCCTTGGCCTCACCCGCTCCGCTTCGTCTCCACGTCCGATCCGTTCGCGCCTTCGTTCTCCGGACGCCTACACATGACTATATCGACCCCCCTGGGAGCACGCGCTGTTGCTTCTCCAACAAGTCGCTTGCGGCGGTGTTTGGCTGAGACGAGAAGTTCGAGAGATACCGGAGGAGGTCAACACGACCGATGAAGACAAGGAAAAGATTGTTCGTCCATGGATTGAAACGGAAGAACGGGTCACGATGCACATCCCAGGATCCCCGTGTGACGCCCACACCGATCCGAAACATGGCGAACAGCACCAGAAGCGTAACCAGCCACCACCGATGACGATGAGGTCCCGTGGTCACGCAATGCCAATGAACGTCCCACGGAACCACGTGAAGATGTCAGAGTTACCATGATCGGGCTCATGAGCGCAGATGGCACGCTGTTAGGCAGGATCGCCTCGCAAAAAGTACTGCGCGGATCATTTATCAGGAACGCAACGAACACCCAGGGAGTCCCCGACGTGGTCGACTGAACAGCCGGACACGAACCGATATGGAATTTAAAGACTACGACATGCTCCTCCGGGTTGACCGCACGGCGACGGCCGACGACATCAAAAGCGCCTACCGCAAGCTGAGCGCGAAAATGTCATCCGGACGTGAGTAAAGAGCCGCAAGCGGAAGCGCGCTTTTAAGGAAGTCGGTGAAGCCTACGAAGTGCTGCAAGACCCAGAGAAGCGGGCTCGAGCATCCTTTGATCACTCAACGCCCGAAATGGACCAGGCTGAAAGAAGCCGCAGTCCCGGTCCGGCTTTTTTATCTGGGAACAGTTCACGTCGCTTCGGGACGCACTTCCACCCCCTGCCCGCGTTCCAGTCACGATTGATTATTGGAGTGGCATGCGCTGGGGGGAAATCACATCGCTTGTCTGGAACCAAGTCCTCATCGATCATCGCCGTCAGATTGTACCTCGCGGGTTCTGACACCAAGACGTCCGAACCTCGAGCGCTGGTGATGAGTGGAGATCTCTATGACGTCTTGCGAACGTGGGAGGACACCACGCGGGTGACCCACCCTGATTGTCCGTGGGTTGCCACTACTGGTGACGACGACTCAAATCCATCCGAACCGCCTGGCAGAAAGCTTGGTAGGATTAGGGAAGTGGACCAAGCCAAAAGGCAAGATGGCGGGCCAGCGTGGGTACGCCGGAGCGCTCCTTCACGACTTTCGCCGAACCGGCGTGAACTACCTGAGTGACGCTGGGGTTTCCGAGAAATCGCGATGGCCATTTCGGGACATAAGACCCGATCCATATTCAATCGCTACAGCATCGTCTCAGAAGCGAGACTTGAAGAGGCCGGCGCACGGTCGTGACTCGACATCGCAGACTGACGAAGAGGCCTCGACAGTCTTCCCGCGTCGGCCACCCCGACCCCGCAATAACCTCGGTATTTGTCCTTCCGATCCCCACCGTGATATAGTCCACCCCCCTGACGGCTGCGTTGCATCCTGCTTCGCATCCTTAGTAGCTTGCAATACATTTACCGTGGGCATTTGGTGGACACTTTCAAGATTCTATGAGTCGCCTCAAGTGTCAGTCCTTCAGTAAAATCAATCATGTGGCGGTGTAGCTCAGTTGGTAGAGCAGCGGACTCATAAGCCGCGGGTCCCCCGTTCAATCCGGGGCACCGCCACCAATATCTACAGGCGATTTAGGGGATATACGTCACTATTGAGAATTGCAAGACCTGAGGGGGCTCGGATTTGACAGACACCTTTGAACGGGGACAGGATTCCCCCAGGAGGTGTCCGATGAGTTCACGCAAGCGGTTTACTCCTGAGTTTAAACGGGAAGCGGTGCAGTTGTTAGAAAGCGGGAGCCGCCCAGCTTCCGAGAATTGCCCGCGAGCTCGGGATTGCGCACAATCTACTCTATAAATGGCAGACCGAGTTACGCGCCCGTGGAGCGGGGGCGTTCCCTGGGTCGGGCGCACGCAAAGCGCGGACGACGGAGATTGCTCGGCTCAAGCGCGAATTGGCGCGAGTCACCGAGGAGCGCGACATTTTACAAAAAGCGGCCCGGTACTGTGCCAAGGAATCGTCGTGAGGTACCGATTCATGCAGGGGCATCAACAGGCGTTTCGGCTGATTCGCATGTGTCAGGTGCTCCAGGTCAGTCGGAGTGGATTCTATGCGTGGCAGCATCGGGCGGTGAGTCCACGGGCGCGGGCCAATCAGACGCTCATGGAACGGATGCGCATCCTCCATCAGCAGACTCGGGAAGCCTATGGCGTACGGAAGATGTGGCACCTCCTGAACCGCGAAGGCCTGGTCGGTGGCCGCCATCGGGGGCGCGGTTGCGGCGACTGGCTGGCATCGTGGCGTTGCGCCGACAGCGCGATGTCCGGACCGTGCAAGTCCGCCAGCACGCGACGCCGACCATCCCCAATCGCTTGAACCAACCGTTTGCCGTCTCAGCCAAAAGCGCGTATGGGCCGGGGATCTGACGTTCGTGCCCACGCGCACCGGGTGGCGCACGGTCGCGGTGTTGCTCGATCTCTATTCGCGGCGCGTGGTGGGCTGGGCCATGAGCCCACGGCAAACGCTGTCGGTGGTGGTGGAAGCCTGGTGGATGGCATGGCACCGCCGACGCCCGATTCCGGAACTCATCCATCATAGCGATCAAGGCAATCCGTATCGGGCGAGTCTCTATCAGACAGTCCTCGCTCGTCGTGGAGTAGGGGTGAGTATGAGTCGGAAGGGTAATTGCTACGACAATGCGCCGGGGGAAAGCTTCTTGAGTTCGCTGAAGAATGAGCTGGTGCGGCATCGGCAGATTCACAATCACACTGAAGCGCAGGTCGCCATCGAGGACGATATCGACCAGTTCTATAACCGCCAGCGCTTACCTCAGGCCTTGGGCTATCGCAGCCCGGAGGAGTTTGAGCGACAGGAGAGTGGGGCCTAAGCCACGTGTCTGTTATTCCAGGGCCATCTCATGTCTTGCAATCATGCATGAAGTTACTCGGCCCACTTGAAGCGAAGACTGACCGTGGCTGAATGAGCACTTAAATGTTCGGTGACCTCAGCGGCCGATAGGCCGCCTCCCCTCTCCGCTGCCGCAGCATGTAATGTGACAGGATTCATCCCTCACTATGCGTGATTACAAAACCTGACACTTTTACCCGCCATGGGAGCCTTCGAGATGGGCGACCCCTTTGTTCCCTCGATAGGATCAGATGAGCTTTGAGAGGGTATGGAGCTGCTTAGCAAAACTTAACGGCGCTCGAATTTGATCAGGGAGTCTGATGGAACAATCGGCTCGGTCAAACGGCATACTGGCGAGACGAGCGAAACAGGCGTTCCGGCCAATAGCCAAAGAAGGGTTCACCCTCATCCCGACCACCCCTCTCCTGTTATATAAGTGAAATTCATAGGATATTTAAATATGTTAGGTGCCATTTGACGCTATCATGGTATCCCGGTACCCTTCCGCCCTATGGTACGAACAACACCAGAAGGCACCGGAGCCAGGAACTTCCGCGAAAACTAAGGGTCGCGATATTGCGCAGTTCACTCTACCGTCCGGCTTAGAGAGGATCGCGTACGCCTTTTTGGGAGATCTCTACACGATAGTCCTCGATGCGCCCTGTCGCACATAATAATGAGACGCGAATAATGGCTATAACATTCCTGTTAGCAGTAATCGGATTTTTTATAGTCTGGAATCCATCAGCCAGCTTTGGCCTGCGAACTGAAGAGGGGAAAGCCGGACACATTCGAGTCAAAAATGGCAGCGCAACGATGTATGCATACAAAGACTATCTCATCACTCAAGAGCAAAGGGCCGTTGGCAGCGAGGGAATACCTGCCGAAATTCGAATTGGTGATGTCGTGGCGGTGAAAGATCAACGCATCAAGGTCAAACACATATTTTGGACCCGTTACTTAGAACGAGCGCAGTATGGGAAAGAAGTGCTAGCTGAAGTGGGAGATGTTCAGTGTTTTCTTGTCGAAACACCGGAGGACTTGCCTTATAGTGACGAATTTCGCAATCGGGTTTGGATTACCATCAAGCAATGTGAAGTTCTGAAGGAACTTGAGTCTCGTTAGCACGCCTGGCGTCAATCCTCTTGAGCCCAGGTCACTTGTGCCTTCGTTCGCCACTCTGTTTAGGTGTATCGCGTCGTGCACGACCGCCTTACACGACTCACCACATACCCCTAGATTAACGAATCTCGAAGTGGATTGACGTGACGGAATCGATTGGCTGAGGCGCGACCTGCCTCAGATGCTGTGAAATAATTGTGGCGTACTCATCATTGTCCTCGATCAAAAGCACTCTGAGCTTGTTTAGTCCTTCGTAGGCTGCTTGATTACCCAAGCCGAGGTGCTCGATTCCAAGTGCCCCAGTAGACGCCCATGTCTTGAAGCCTCTTGTTAAAGCCGTCCCTGTCGAGAGGCTTTACAAGGTAACTGTTCGCATAAAGCCGATACGCTTAGACCCTATCGCCGATGACCACCTTCCTCTAGTCTTTTCGTTTACCCCAATCACTTGGACGCTGCGAGGCTCTAAAAAGGGCGCGGCGGTACTTTTAGGTCAATCAGGTGAACGGGTAGCAGGGTAGTTCCCTTTTGGGTGGATGTGTGATCTGGTGCCACCGGCTATCCGGTACGTGTGGGTGAGAGCGCTCAGTCTAAATCGTGAGCATTTGACCCTCCTCGAGCACCTTTAAATCCGGGAGATTTATTTCACGAAGTTCGCGCAGGATCTGATCTTTGTATGGTGGTTTGAGATGGTAGGCATATACGGGGACTTGGTCATTCCGTAGTTTCCCCCACTCTTCGGCGAGGAGGGAGGGTGTGAGATGTTTGGCCCGTTTGGCCAAGTCTGCAAGCTCGTTGGGAAAGGAGGATTCGATGAAGGCCGCCTTGAGTTCCGGGATTGTCCGGGCCAGACTCCAGATTTCTTCCGTCTCATAGGTATCGCCGCTATAGAGCAACGCGGCCTGCCGGTCCTTTACCACGTACCCCACGGTCGGCACCGCATGATTGACGGCAATCGGTATGACTTCGAGATGGCCGAATGTCACTGGCTTACCAGGCTCGAGTACTTGTGCCTGAAAGATTGGCC
>DATDFW010000068.1:0-8458 GCA_036522375.1 Nitrospiraceae bacterium | reverse complement strand
AAACCGGAGGCATACCCTCTGGGGCGCACGGTGCGACGAATAAGGAACACTACGTCTGTGCGCGCCGCCGAGTCGGTGAGGCGTTGAGGATTCGATGAGTCGAGCACGAAGCTGGCGGGCTTTTTCAGCATCCTGGTCTAGCGCGTGTGAACCATCGGCAACTCCCGGGAACCTTCTGCTTCTTGTTGAATACGTAACCGTTCCAGCCGCGACTCTTCCATGACGTTGTGAAGCAACTCGTCCGACATCTGAGTCAGTTGTGCCGCAGCATCTTTCATCTCGCCATGTTCGACCGCCCGCGAGAGCACTTCTGCCTTCGTGGCGCTTGTATGTTTGCCTAAGAACGGCTTGCAGATGAGGTAGGCGACATCTCGCGCCGGCATGAAGCGGAGAAACCGTCGCAGCAGCCGGTACGTCTGGAGGGGATAGTGCAGGAGTTTGTAAATCAACAGCCGCTTGAGCCCTTGACGCCGGACCTCATTGATGACCTCACCGGGCAAGCAGGTCGGATCGATCGCAGAGCACTTAAAGTACTTGTACCAATCGGTGGTTTCGGTGACTAACCCGCGTCTCACGTATTCTTGCCAGAGCGGGGTCCCCCGATAGACGCAGAGCCGATTGAAGCCGAACGTGTCGAGGGGTAACCTGGAGGCCAGGTCGAATGTCGCGTTCATGTCTTCGACTGTTTCATCCGGGTTGCCGACAGTAAAGAAGCCGTGCACAATCTCGATGCCGGCTTGCTTGGCATTCTTGACTGCTGTCGCCACTTCTTCCAGCGTCTGCTCTTTCTTGAGACGATCGAGAATCTTCTGACTCCCGCTTTCAATCCCGAACATGACCGTCCGGCAATGGGCCTTCGCCATAACAGGAAACAAATGCTGCGCGACCGAGTCCACGCGCCCTTCAATGCCCCATTGGATCGTGAGCTTTTCGTTCATCACGCCATTGCAAATCGCCTCGATCCGCTTGGGTTGCAGCAGAAAATGATCGTCGACGAAATAGACGGAGCCGTAGCCGCATTCTTCGAGGTACTTAAGTTCGCGCACCACGTGCTGGGCACTTCGCGCACGCCACTTCCCTTCGTTGAAGATCGGAATGTCGCAAAACACGCAGGGCCATGGGCAGCCTCGGGAAGTTTGCATGGTCGTGAACCGTTCCATCGAGAGTATCGCAGGCACGTCGAGGGGCATCGACTCAATGAAGTCGAGCGGGAGACCTTCGCGATCGGGAAAGGGCCATTGATCGAGATGGCGTTCCATCGGTCGACCGGAATTCTGCACAACCTGTCCGTCCTTGGCCCAGGTCAGCCCAGCGACGCCAGCTGGGTCCTCAATCCGATCGAGGAGATCGAGGAGCAACTGCTCACCGTCTCCACGGCAGACGAAATTCACTTCAGGACACTGTAGTTTGACAAGCGCGGCGTTCAAGCTTGCAAAGACACCGCCGAAAGCCAGTTTGACCGTCGAGTTGGCAGCGCGAATCTGACGGGCAAGGATTTTCGCGTAAGGATAACTGGTCGTGCTCAGAAAGCTGAGACCGACGAGAGCCGGCTGTTGCCGATTGATTTCCTCGATAATCGTCTCGTTCGGCGTGTCGGGGTTCGCCTGGTCGAACATCACACATTCGTGGCCGGCCTGTTTAAGCACGGACGAGAGGGACATGATGCCAATAGGCGGGAAGCCCATGACCCGGATACGGCCATTTTTTGCACGTGTTTTTGCTGGGAGGGCGTAGAACTGAGGGTCTCGAACGTGGATCAGGAATACGCGCATGCTGATCTCCAAGCGTGCAATGATTCACACGCTGTATCCACTGCGAGCCGGCTTTGAAGTTTCCGGATGAGGCTATCCAAGACACTCACTTTGTACTTGTCCTGGTTCGGACTCTTATGGGGAAGCCTTAATGACGAGGGGAGTGCGCTTCCTGTTCCTGTATCTTTTGAGTGGCTTCGGCGAAGATCCGGTGAAAGCTCGAATCTAAGCTGGTGGCTCAAGACTAGCACGATTAGACTTGCGTGGGAAGATAATACTATCAGAGAACTCCACCCACGACTGATCTGACCGACCAGGCTTCATCATTCGGAACTGACAAGTGAATGCATGTCAGCGTCCGAGCGCAATCTTGACCGCGTTGCCGATCTCAGCCGGGTTCTTCACCACTCGGACACCGGCTGCCTCAAGGCTCTTCATCTTCTCGGCAGCCGTGCCCTTTCCACCTGAAATGATGGCGCCGGCATGGCCCATACGCCGCCCTGGCGGCGCCGTGATTCCGGCGATGAAGCTGATCACCGGCTTTTTCACGTTCTTCTTGATGAACTCAGCGGCTTTCTCTTCAGCATCGCCGCCGATCTCGCCGATCATTACGATCGCGTGAGTCTCGGGGTCTTTCTCGAACAACGCCAATACATCGACGAACCCTGTGCCATTAACAGGATCGCCACCGATACCAACACACGTCGTTTCACCTAACCCGAGCGTCGAGAGCTGGTACACGGCTTCGTACGTGAGGGTCCCGCTGCGCGACACGACGCCCACAACACCTTTCTTGTGAATAAAGCCGGGCATAATACCGATCTTCGCTTCATCGACCGTGATGACACCGGGACAGTTGGGGCCGATCAAACGAACATCTTTCCCACGAAGTGCGCGCTTCACCTTGACCATGTCATTGACCGGAATGCCCTCAGTAATGCAGATCACGAGCTTGATGCCGGCATCGGCGGCCTCCAGAATTGCATCGGCGCAAAACGGCGGAGGCACAAATATCAGCGATGTGTCGCACTGTGTTTTCTTTACGGCATCGCGCACAGTATTGAACACCGGTATACCTTCCACCTCCTGCCCTGCCTTACCAGGTGTCACACCGGCAACGACCTGCGTTCCATACGCTTTACACTGAGTCGCATGGAACGAGCCTTCCTTCCCGGTAATCCCCTGCACCACCACGCGCGTATTCTTATTCACCAAAATGCTCACAATTCCCTCTCTTCTCTTTCTTTCCTCCACCCCTATGACCGGAAGGTTCCAGCCTTGGGAGTGACAGGGTTAGGTCCCTGACTGCGGCCGTCGAGCGAGCACATTCCGATCGTGCGCGCTCCGGGAGCAACAGGAACCTAGCCCTGTTACTCCCAAATCCACTACGCCGCCTTACCGGTCAGCTTCACAATTTTTTGCGCCGCCTCCCACAGATCGTTGGCCACCTCAAGCTTAAGGCCTGACTCGGCCAATAACTTACGGCCTTCGTCTGCGTTCGTCCCCTGTAGTCTGACGACCAGCGGCACAGTGATCTTCACTTCTTTGGCCGCCTCGATAACACCATGGGCAATCCGCTCGCAACGAACAATCCCACCGAAGATGTTGATGAAGATACCCTTGACGTTCGGGTCTTTGAGGAGGATCCGAAATCCCGCGGCCACGGTCTCCTTCGTCGCGCCGCCGCCGACGTCCAGAAAATTTGCCGGTTCGCTGCCCGCCAACTTGATCACGTCCATCGTCGCCATCGCGAGGCCCGCGCCGTTGACCATGCAACCGATGTTGCCGTCCAGCTTCACATAGTTCAGTTCATTTTTCCCCGCTTCGATTTCGAGGGGATCTTCTTCGTTGAGATCGCGCATCTGCTGCACATCCGCATGTCTGAACAGGCCGTTGGCATCGAACGATACCTTGCCGTCCAGGGCGACAAGTTTCTTGTCACTGGTGATGACCAGCGGATTAATCTCGACCATCGCCGCATTCTTGTCCATGAACAGGCGATAGAGGTTTCCCAGCATCTGGATGAAGGGGGTCACTACGGCCGCTTCCATGGCAGGAAGGCCAAGTGCGAAGGCGATGTTTCGACCGTTGTACCCCTGAAAGCCAACAGCCGGATCGATCGCTTCCCGGATAATCTTTTCCGGCGTATGGGCTGCGACTTCTTCGATCTCCATTCCGCCTTCCGTGCTCGCGATAAACACAGGCCACCCGCTATCCCGATCGACGACAAGGCTCACATACAATTCTTTGGCAATCCCGGCTCCTTCTTCAATCAGCAACCGACGCACTTCCCGCCCTTTCGGACCGGTTTGGTGGGTGATCAGCGTCTTGCCGATGAGTTCCTTAACCAGACCGGGGACGGCCGCCTTGTCCTTTGTAATCTTGACACCGCCGGCTTTACCGCGACCGCCTGCATGGATCTGCGCCTTGATGACAAACGCGGGAGTATTAAGTTCTGCCGCCCATGCCGCGCCTGCCTCGGGCGAGGTAATCTCCTTCCCGCGAGGAACCGGCACCCCGAATTGCGCAAACAACTGTTTGGCCTGAAATTCATGAACGTTCATCGAAATCCTTTCAGGTTAAGGTTCAGGCTAAGGGTGAGAGAGGAGGACCGCGATCGCCCTCTACTCAACCTTAACCTCAGCCTCAACCTTCCTTCCTTGTGTACGCCGGCAGGATCATGGGTGAGACCACACCGCTCACACTGCCATGCTTCTTGGCTTCGGAATGGAACGTCTTCAGATGCCCGAGCGTCAATTTCCCTTGCGACATCGCAGCGGCACGAGCGGCGGATGTCAAGCCCGACCGTTTCCCAAAGACCATCAGGTCAAGGAGCGAATTACCCATCAATCGATTTCGTCCATGCAAGCCGCCTGAGGCCTCGCCTGCGACGAAGAGATTTCTCACATTGGTTTCTGAATTGGTGTCGATCTTCACGCCGCCGTTCTGATAGTGCAACGTCGGATAGATCAACACGGGGTCTTTGCTGATATCGATACCGAACCGTTCGAACTGCATCATCATCGCAGGGAAATGCTTCTCCACAGTGCCGGGGCCTTGTTCGGCGTCGAGAAGCGGGGTGTCGAGCCAGACGCCGATGCGCCCTGACATTGTCCGGATACCGCGCCCCTCTTCACACTCTCGAATAATCGAGGAGGACACGACGTCGCGGGTATCCAATTCGTTGACGAACCGTTCACCCTTTGCATTCACCAAATGGCCGCCTTCGGATCGAATACCCTCTGTCACCAATGCCCCGATAAGCTGTTCTGGATAGACTGCACCGGAAGGGTGATATTGGAACGTATCGATGTGCATGAGTTTCGCACCCATTCGATAGGCCAAGCACAGCCCGTCGCCGGTCGCACCGTAATGATTGCTGGTCGGGAATCCCTGAATATGGAGCCGCCCGATCCCTCCGGTCGCCAGGATGACGGACTTGGCGGCGACCACAACATAACGATGGTTGTCGAGGTCTTTAAAAATGGCGCCGGTGCAGTTTCCCATCTCGTCACTCGCCAGCTCAACCGCAGCACAGAATTCGAGTACCTGTATGTTTTGATTCAGCACTTCGTCCTTGAGCACCCGCATGATTTCAAGACCGGTGTAGTCTGAACAGGTGAGGAGACGAGGCTTCGAACTGCCGCCGCCTTTTTTCACGTGGAGGTTCCCGTCTCCATCACGATCGAACAGGACTCCAAGGCTCAACAACCATTTCGCAATCGAAGGACCCTCTTCGACCATCACCTTGAGCAGCTGATGGTCATTCTGCATATGGCCGCCCTTGAGCGTATCCACAAAGTGGGTCACGGGCGAGTCCTCTGGTGAGACCGAAATTTGCATTCCCCCTTGAGCCATCACGCTGTTGGAATCGCCGAGACGGAGTTTCGTCGCCAGGATGACCTTAGCGCCGGCCGCACGCGCATGGAGCGCAGCCGCACAGCCGGCGCCCCCGCCGCCCACCACCAGAACATCGGTGGTGTAGTCGGCCGTCAGATCGAATTCATCGGGAATCGGACTATCACCCTCCAGCAATGTCGCCAGCTCGACCACCGTCTTATCCCCCTCATTGGGACCAAAGCGGATCGGCCGATAGGCTCGTTCACGAAAATCCGGATGATATTTGTGGATCAGCTGGTCACGATCTGCTGGAGAGAGTTTGGGAAGGGTCTGCTTGCGTCGGGCATCCCGCGTCTTATGCACGACCTGTTGAAGGGCATGGACGTCCATGAGAGTACTTTCAGCGATCCTTGTTCAGTTTCGACTTCAATTTCGGAAACTGAGAGCTGACGGCTGGCTGCGCATCGTACTATTTCACCGTCGCGCAGTGATCGGCCAGTTCCTTTTCGGTCATGTTGAGGATCTTGGTCCATTCGTCGTTGAAACGGCCGTCCTGGATATCCTTGATGCGCGTATCCAGACCCAGAGGCTTCTCGGTGAGGTGAGCCCCCTGCGCTCGGCTCACATAGAGGGCCACGAGGTTGGGAGCGATGTCCGCAATGCAGACTGGCGCGCACATCCCGCACATGACACAATCCATGAACATCTCAGACACGCTCTTAAAATCCCCGAAAACCGCCTTCCAGACTCCCTCCCGCACATCGATCTGCTGCGGGCAGGCTTCGGTGCAGGCGTTGCAGTTTCGGCAGAGCGGTGCCTCAGGATAGAGATTGAAGAGGTCTTGTTTCGGATCGTTGAGTGTCTGAATGTCATAGGTGGCCTTCCGGGCTGGAAACGGCGGCATCATCGTGATCGACATCCCGTCCTGTACGGCCATTTGGCAGGCCAGACATGTTCGCACTTTCGGATCGTCCTTGGTTCGATAGTACGCCGCGCAGGCGCCGCAGAACCCGCCAAGACAGCCCGCTCCACGGACGACGTCCTGGCCCGAGTACCAGAGGGCCTTAATAATCGTGATCCCCTCCGGCACATCGTACTTCTTGCCGGCAATCTCGATGGTGACCATCTTGTGCCGGATGACTTCAGGTTGATCGATAACGTTTTCTTTGTCTTCTTGTGCCATGTTCTTTAACCCGGTAAATGGTGAGGGGGGTAAGGTAAAAGGACAACCCCCTCACTACTCACTCTTACTCCGCACTGTAACTATGCAATTGCATCGACGATGGCGTTCAACGTTGGGCTTGGACGCATCGCCATGGACGCCTTCGCATCGTCAGGATGATAATACCCGCCGACATCGACCGGCTTGCCTTGCGCCGCGAGCAGCTCGCCTGAAATCTTGGCTTCGTTCTGTTCGAGTTCTTTGGCGATCTTCACAAAACGCGCTTGCAGATTCTTGTCCTGCGTCTGCTGAGCCAACGCTTGTGCCCAGTACAGGGCCAGATAAAAATGGCTCCCGCGGTTGTCGATTTCTCCCACTTTGCGGGCCGGAGACTTGTTGCTCTCCAGGAACTTCGCATTGGCTTGGTCGAGCGTGTCCGCCAGCATCTTCGCCGCTTGATTGTTGGCCACTTTGGCCAAATGCTCCAATGAAGCAGCCAGCGCCAGAAATTCACCCAGCGAATCCCATCGGAGATAGCCCTCCTCTTGGAACTGCTGTACATGCTTCGGCGCAGACCCTCCCGCCCCGGTTTCGAAGAGACCGCCGCCGTTCAACAATGGGACGATGGAGAGCATCTTGGCGCTTGTCCCGATTTCCAGAATCGGGAACAGGTCGGTCAGATAGTCTCGCAAGACATTCCCCGTCACTGAAATCGTATCTTTCCCCTCTCTAATCCGCTCCAGTGAGAGCCTCGTGGCTTCTGCCGGAGCCATGATCTGAATGTCGAGGCCTTTGGTGTCGTGGTCTTGCAAGTAGCGTTCGACCTTCGTGATCAATTGCGCGTCATGCGCTCTGGTCTTGTCAAGCCAGAATATCGCCGGAGCTCCTGTCGCCTTTGCGCGAGTGACCGCCAGCTTGACCCAGTCCTGGATCGGCGCGTCCTTTACCTGGCACATGCGCCAGATATCCCCTTCTTCAACCTTGTGCTCCAGCAATGTCTTCCCTGATGAATCAACGACGCGAATGGTACCGTTGCCGGGGGCCTTGAAGGTCTTGTCGTGGGAGCCATATTCTTCTGCGGCTTGGGCCATGAGTCCGACGTTGGGCACACTCCCCATCGTCTTCGGATCGAGGGCACCGTGCTTCTTACAGAACTCGATCACCTCACGATATACCGGGGCATAGCTGCTGTCAGGAATGACGCACTTGGTATCCGCCAGCTTCCCGTCTGGACCCCACATCTTGCCACTGTCGCGAATGACAGGTGGCATCGAGGCATCGATAATGATGTCGCTGGGTACATGCAAATTGGTGATTCCCTTGTCCGAGTTCACCATCGCCATCGGCGGCCGTTTCTTGTAGACCTCTTGGATGTCGGCTTCGATCGCCTTACGCTGATCATCCGGCAAGGCCTTGATCTTGTTATATAGATCGCCGATGCCGTTGTCCGGATCCACGCCAAGCTTCTTGAGCGTTTCGCCATGCTTCTCAAATACGTCCTTGTAATATACCGTTACGGCATGGCCGAAGATCTTGGGGTCCGAGACCTTCATCATGGTGGCTTTCATATGGAGCGAGAAGAGCACGCCCTGCTTCTTGGCATCTTCGATCTGTTCCTCGATGAACTGGCGCAGAGCCCGCTTGCTCATGAACGTGGCATCGATGATTTCATTGGCCTGCAACGCCACTTTTGGCTTGAGCAGGG
>DATDFW010000067.1:0-4114 GCA_036522375.1 Nitrospiraceae bacterium | reverse complement strand
TTCACGATAGGACATCAGCACGGAGCGTCTTATGCCTCCCTCATCACATCAGTGTGCAAGGCCGTCAGGTTTGGGAATGGACTGTCATCCGCGAATTTGACGGCAGCCGCTATGACCGCCCCGACTTCCCGCTCAAGCTGTTTGAAATCGGCTTCGACCCCAAACTCCTTGCTCACAATAATCTCCTTCAAGATGGCAAGAGGATCCCGCTTACGCTGCTCATCGACTTCTTCTTTGGTTCGGTAATGCCCATGTGCGGGGTCAGACATGGAGTGGCCCATAAATCGGTAGGTCATCGCCTCGATGAAAAATGGTCCCTGCCCTGCACGCACCTGCTTGACCATTGTGCGCATCATATCGCGCACGGACAAGACATCCATCCCATCCACCCGATCAGACTTAATGCCGTAGGAGCGGGCAGACTTCGCCACGTCCTGATAGAGCGCAACGGCTCGTTCAACCGGTGTCCCCATTCCGTAGCGGTTGTTCTCGCACACGAAGATCACCGGAAGTTTCCACAAGGCAGCCAGGTTGAATGCTTCGTGGGCTTGGCCGCTCGGTATCGCTCCTTCACCGAAGAAACAGACCGTCACAAGGTCGAGCTGTTGATACTTGGTCGCAAACGCGAGGCCGGTGGCAAGGGGAATATGACCTCCGACGATGGCGTACCCGCCCATGAATCGGCGCGGAGCATCCACCAGATGCATGGAGCCGCCCTTGCCCTGGCACAGCCCCGTTGCCTTGCCGAACAACTCAGCCATGACCTGGCCTGGGTCGGACCCTCGTGCAAGACAATGCCCATGATCGCGATAGGCGCTGATGGCATAGTCATCCGGTCGAAGCGCGGCGATAGCTCCGACCGCAATGGCTTCTTCGCCGATATAGAGATGCAGGAATCCGGCAATTTTTGCGAGGGCGTACATCTCCGCCGCTTTTTCTTCAAACCGGCGAATCAGGAGCATCTGGCGATAGAGCGAGAAGAGATCAGCGCGGTCCATGCTGTCATTATGCATGGTGGCTGATGGTTGACTCAACACTGATGTTTTGGGTTTAGAGGAGCGCCTTGACGTCGGATCCTTCGACTTTTACCTGGTACCGCGCGACTTTTGCCGCAGGATTATTCACACATCCGCCAGTCGTCACATCGTATTCCCACCCATGCCATGGACAAGTGACGACGTGCCCTTCGAGATCCCCTTCGCCGAGCGGGCCGCCTCGATGGACACAGGTATTGTCGATGACGTGAAATGCCCCGTCCACATTAAAGATCGCGAGGGTCTTCCCGTTCACTTCCGCCACAATACCGCTGCCCGGTTTCACATCGGATGTGCCGGTCACCCGTATGAACTCTCCCATTGCGCATCCGTCCTTTCGTCTTTTGGCTATGTTTTCGCAAATGGGCTCTTGATTTTACTTAGGAGGCTTTCAATCGGCGGAACATCCTTCGCAGCGCCGGTCACTCCCGCGATAATCTTTTGCGCGATTTCCCTGAATGCCGCCGATTGAGGAGAGGCCGGGTCGGCCACGACGATCGGGTTGCCGGAGTCGCCGCCGTCGCGAATGGCCGGATCGATGGGCACATGGCCGAGAAATGGGACCCCCAGCTTTGCTGCGGCCCGCTCCCCTCCTCCATGAGAAAATATCTCGGTGCGTTCGCCGCAGTGGCCGCAGAGAAAGTAGCTCATGTTCTCGACAATCCCGAGAAGCGGTACATTCACTTTTTGGAACATCATCATGCCTTTGCGGACATCATGCAGGGCGACTTCCTGCGGCGTAGTGACGGTGATCGCGCCGGTGAGAGGTACTAACTGGGTCAAGGTCAGCTGTGCGTCACCGGTACCGGGGGGCAGATCGATGAGCAAATAATCCAGTTCGCCCCAGAGTACGTCGCGGAACAGTTGCTGGATGGCGGTGTGAACCATCGGGCCACGCCAGACGACGGCGGTCTCCTCCGGTACGAAAAATCCCATGGAGATCAGCTTCACGCCATGGCTCTCTGCCGGAGCAATCTTTCCGTCTATCTGATCCGGGGGCTTGCTCACGCCCATCATCATGGGAATGTTCGGGCCATAAATATCTGCGTCGAGCAGTCCGACTTTGACGCCGCTTAACGCCATTGCGACAGCGATATTGACGGAAACGGTTGATTTACCGACCCCCCCTTTTCCGCTGCTGACCGCGATGACATATTTGACGCCGGGAATAAGATTATCTTTCCCGTGACCAGCTTGAGGTCCAGCGGGATGTTGGGTATCTGCCATGGAACGATCCTCCTCTACGCACGCAATCGAATAGGGCTGGTTCCAGGACCAGCCACTCCATCATAAGCGAAGGGGATGGGGAAAGAAAATGGGTCTATTGCGCTATGAGCGATGGCTCAACTGGGGAAGAATGTATAGGTTGAGGATGAAACAGGTCTGCCGGGGGACCTATTTGCGAATGGATTAGCCGACGGTGGGATCGTTACGGCGCAGATTACTCGCGAGCCCAATGAGCGAAAGCGTGTAAATGATCCATTTCGACGGGTCAAAATTATACCATTTGGGTCCGTTGCGGAAATCTCGGGCATAGGCATGATGAAAGTTATGATAACCTTCGCCAAAACTGACGAAGGACACTAGCCAGCTATCGCAACTGCTGTCCTTCGTGCTGTGGGGCTGTGTCCCTACCATGTGACAGAGTGAATTGATGGTGAAGGTGGAGTTCAAGACCATGAACATTCGGAAGAGCCCACCCAACAGAAAGGCGCCGATGCCGCCTTGGAAACCGCCGTGCCAGACACCAAGGAGAAAGGGGAGCAGCAGTCCCGAGACCACGATGGGCCAGTAGTAGCGATCTTGCCACATCACGACGGGATCGCGCCGCAGACGAATCTCATATTTCTGTGTCCGATAGGGAGTCGCGTAAAAGAGCCAACCGCAGTGGCTGTGCCAGAACCCTTTGGTGGCGTTGTATGGATCCTCTTCCTCATCCGTCTTGGCGTGATGCCGGATATGGTCGGCGCCCCACTTGAGGGCGGAGTTTTGCATCGCCCAACCACCGGCGACGAGGATGCAGGCCTTGACCCAGTTTGGGCATTCGAAACTCTGATGAGACACCAACCGATGATAACCGACGGTGATCCCCATGCCCGTCACAATATACATCACCAAGGATAGGATCCAGTCGAAGAGACTGAACCCGATGAAATATCCATACAGCGGGATCCCGACGAGTGTGGCGAGGACGATGGCGCAGAAGAGCGCAAAGTTCAAAGGTTCAAATACGTCTTCGGTCGACGTGGCTTCACTCGTACCAGCGAGCATGACTTTTTCCTCTAGGAGCACTCAGTACTTCATGAGTGGGGCATGTTATGGGGAGGGCAACGTACATATGCAGCATAGCGAATTTTCACGAATGTTTCAATAGAATGTGCACGGTTGGTAGTGGGTCAGTTTAAATTTATCAGATTTGCGATTTCTTCTAAACTCCAAACATGGTCAGCAATTCCAGCTTCCATGGCCGGTGTCACTCGTAGCGTCTGATGAACCCTGGCGAAGTTGTAATGCATGAAATGTAGGGCCACGGCATGAGCCTGGTTTTCAATCTTCTTGCTGAAAGCATTGGTCAGCCTGGTCATCCGTCGCATGCTCATCCGCATGGTGAGGTTTTGCCGTTCGACAAAGCTGGTTGAAACTTGGGCCATATCCGGGCTGCCCTTGATTGTCGTCTCGCGAGTCCCGCAGCAATCGGCAGGACTGTAGCGAGTTGTTCGATCAGTCGGAGGCGCATTATATATTTTGTCCAGCATCGCATAATCCACCTCGTTTCCGAACGAATGTTCAACTGCTGTCAAAAAGGGCCTGTGGCCGTCTGTCGTAAGCTGCGCTCGATGAGCCAAGCGTGAGGCCAGATCATCAATGAACTTTCGAGCATAGACTGCGGTTCGATCTCCAACCAAATAGGCCGCGATGAGTTTTGTATCAGCATCAATGGCGGTCCAGGTCCAGATATCTCCAACTCCCAGCTTACCTTTCATTTCTTCAGGGACATTCCGTTCCTTCGCATAACAGGAGCTCCAGATCTCATCGCATTGGATTTTTTTGCAGGTCAGATTGCGAAGGGTGCGATCCTG
>DATDFW010000066.1:0-2480 GCA_036522375.1 Nitrospiraceae bacterium | reverse complement strand
GTCACTCCGAGTGGTTCATAGGCATCCACCATCATCAGCATTGATTGCACGCGGCGCGGCGCATGGGACAGGATCCCGCCGCTCCCGACGATCAAATCCAGCTTGAGCATGTCGATCAGCGTCTTCCCGGATTGCTGCTGCTCGAACACATCCGAAATCGTGCGCTCTTGCTGCACTCCCTTCAGGGCCGTCGCAAGGGATTTATGATGGATCAAGGCGAGCCGGAGCGCCTCACGGGCAATCGCATGCTCGATCTGCAGCTCGTCCAGCGTTTGCGGAATCGTCGTCGGCCGGACCATCTTGTTCTTGATCCGATTGCGAAGTGTCTGTTCGTCGATCGTGAAGGGCACCCAACGCATGATATTGGCGAGCCCCGCTTCTGCCAGCACGTTGGAGATACTGTATGACATTCCGAGGTTCGCGCTGACGGTCCGATTGAAGAGACCCTCGAACACCGAAAACACATCGGTGGTCGCGCCGCCGATGTCCACCCCGATCAAGTTCAGGTGCTCCCGCTTGGCGATTGTTTCCATGATCACGCCGACCGCCGCCGGCGTCGGCATGATCGGCGCACCGGCCATGTCGATCAGTTTCTTGTAACCCGGCGCTTGCTGCATGACATGTTCGAGAAACAGGTCATGGATCTTGTTTCGCGCCGGTGCGAGATTTTCTCGTTCCAACACCGGGCGAATGTTATCGGTCAAGACCAGGGCAGTTTTCTCGCCCAAGATCTTCTTCACTTGTGGTTGCGCGTCTGTGTTACCCGCATAAATCAATGGGAGCTTGAAGGTCACCCCGAACCGGGGGCGAGGCTCTGCCGCCGCAATATAATCTGCCATCTCGACCACATGGGTGACCGCCCCACCATCCGTCCCGCCGGACATCAATATCATGTCGGGCCGCATCGTACGAATGCGTTCAATCTTTTCATGCGGCAACCGGCCGTCGTTCGACGCGAGCACGTCGATGACAATAGCCCCTGCCCCAAGCGCCGCCCGTTGCGCGCTTTCCCCCGTCATGTTCTGCACCACTCCGGTTACCATCATTTGCAATCCGCCGCCCGCACTGCTGGTAGAAATGTAGATATCCACGCCCGTCTTCACATCGGGACAGGGCGTGATGATCCTGTCTCCTTCGAGGATTTTCCGGCCCGAGAGTTCTTCAATTTCTGCAATCGCGTTCAGCACACCGCGCGTCACATCTTCGAACGGTGCTTCCACCGTCGTTGGTGCCTCACCTCGGTAGGTCTGTCGGTATTCGTCGCCGATCTTCTCGATCAGAATGGCTTTGGTTGTGGTGCTGCCACAGTCGGTGGCGACGATGACATTGAGGGGATGAGTGATCTCAGGCTTGAGGGAGATCGGACTCGGCACACTCATTGAACTGGGGCTCCTTGAGGAGCCGGGGGCGCAGACTTCGTGTCAATGAGGCTGATGAGGCGGGAGATTGTCTCGCGTCGTTCGAGCAACCGAGCCGCATGCTCGATTTCCTTTGCATTCAAAGCCCATTCAACGATTGGAGCCAGGAAATATAGCGCCTGACTGCCGAGAAAGTTCATGGGACCGAGAGATTCCAGAAATAGCGTGGCAGGAGCGGTCATGCCCCGTTTCACCACCGCATCGGCCACCCGTTCAAGCAGAGCAAGGTCTTCTACCGTGAACAGCTCGACCTCGGATTTGATTGAAAACGCATGGGAAAGTTCTTCACGAACCCTATCCCATTTTCCAGCCAATGATGCCTTGGAGAAAGAATTCATAACTGTGTGGAAAGGCAGTCAAAACCTACTATCGAGCGGCATTATATGGAGGGGGTAGTGAGGAGTCAATGAAGAGCGGGAATAGTCAGGCAATCTTTCTTGCTCACGGAGCGCGCAATAAAAATGTGCGTTCGATCCGTGCATGCAATGATGGCGAATCTATCATGCTCACTGCTGCTTGGACTTCGAGCGTTTTTCTTTAAGGATCTCTCGCTCTGCCTGCAGCCAGTCATCAAGGGCGCCTTGACGAATGCGTTGTTCATAAATCTCACGGGCTCTCGTCGTGATCCGAGCGTGGAGATCTTCCGATACGGAAGATGCAGGAGAATCGGGCTGTGGATGGTGATTCGGCGTCTTCGTCTTGGCCGGCTTCTTCAATTTTAGCGGCTCCATGCAATGGCCTCCTTGTAAAGGACATCCGCCGCGTAAGGTTACTCTGTCCGCGAAGAAGAGTCAAAACTGTGTTACTGCTTCGTCTCGGTGGATGCGGCAACCGCGCGCCGATCGCCTTCTCCCAATTTGCGCACGAACAGCTCCAGCGCCATGTCGTAACTGATCCTGGCCGCCGCCGGATCGTAGCGGGGGCCTTCGTCACGAAGGAAGGCGTGCGCGGCGTTGAACTCATGCCACTGGAAGTGCCGGCCGGCGTCGCTCAGAGCATTGTGTATCAGCGCTCGTCCCTCGCGCGGAATGTGAGGGTCCTGTCTGCCCCAGATCATCAGCA
>DATDFW010000065.1:0-2735 GCA_036522375.1 Nitrospiraceae bacterium | reverse complement strand
CTGTAACAATCTGTGATGCCTAACGCATGAAGGTACGGCACAATCCGAGCGGCATCCATGAATGTGAAGCTAGGGTTGAACTGAAGCCGGTAGGTCGCAGTGGGAATCCTCGGGTGAGAAACTGAGAGGTGCATCAGATTTTCCGACAGGTTCTCGGATCGTTTAGAGCCTCGGAGTCTCAGACAGCTCAGATCCGCCGAGTAGTATTGTCACGCACGCTCAAACCTAATTCAACCATCATCTCCGAGGAGGCGGCTCTTCGCGGCGGAATTATGTTGAGGGTGTACGATCCAGATAAACCGCCACTCCATACGCCGGAACTGATATGGTGTGCCCGTTGAGCCGGATAGCTGCTGCAGTGGGAAAACGGTCGAGACCAGGCCCTCCGAATTCTACAGCTTGCGAATCCGCCATCAACTCCCACGTCCCAATCAGTTCCTGCAAGGTGACCGAGACGCGTTCCCGATTAAAGCCAAGGATGGCAAGGACCGCCGGCGACCGTAGGACCTTGCGATAGAGGAACAATACCTGTTTCGACTCCTCGATCCACACCCGATGCTCATGCTGACCGAGCTGAGCTGACCTTAAGGCCGGAACGGTTTTGCGGAGTTCGATGAGCCGATGGTACCAGCGAAGGAGTTGATTGTGTTCAACCAGTGTTTGGATTCCTGGATGAACCCGAGAGCGCTCAAATGTGTCCGAATTCTGCGGGTCCGGCACCTCGCCCTCCCAAGCAAACGACGCGAATTCAGCTTGTCGTCCCTTCCGGACTGCGTCAACAAGTGCGGGGTCTCCGTGGTCGGTGAAATACTGAAATTCGGCTCTCTCTCCATACTCTTCACCCATGAAGAGCAGCGGAGTTTTTGGCGCCAACAGGTAAGAAGCGGCTGCGACCTTCAGTGCCTCGCGCGGGACCAAGGTGTTGAGTCGGTCTCCCTGTGCGCGGTTTCCGATCTGGTCGTGGTTTTGAGAAAAGGCGATAAATTGGGACAGCGGGCGAGAATTTGACGAGTTCCCGTGGTTGCGACGCCGGAAGGAAGATCGCTGTCCTGAATAGACATAGCCCTCGCACAGGGCAGTCGCCAATTGATCAAGTCGTCCAAAATCTTCGTAATATCCTCGCCGCTCTCCTGTCAACACCGTATGCAAGGCATGGTGAAAGTCATCGTTCCATTGACCGTTCAGCCCGTAACCTCCTTCGGCAATCGGAGAAATGACTCGTACATCGTTCAAGTCGCTTTCCGCAATCACATGAATCGCTCTGCCTAACCGATCGGCCTGGGCATGCACGGCCGCCGTCAATTCACGCAAGATGTGAGAGGCGCTAAAATCGAAGATGCCATGGATGGCATCTAACCGGAGGGCGTCGATGTGGAACTCGGTGACCCAATAGAGGGCATTATTGATGAAATAGACACGGACTTCATCGCTCTCCGGCCCATCATAGTTGATGGCGCAGCCCCAAGGAGTTTTGTACCGGTCCGTGAAGTATGGGCCAAAGTCGCCTAGATAATTTCCTTCGGGTCCGAGGTGGTTATACACGACATCCAGCACAACGGCGATGCCCTTCTGATGGCAGGTGTTGACGAAAGTTTTAAGCCCTTCAGATCCACCATAGCTGGCTTGCACCGCGAAGGGATACACACCGTCATACCCCCAGTTGCGTCTACCGGGAAATTGAGCAACAGGCATGAGTTCGATTGCCGTGATCCCGACGTCGTTCCGTAAGTACTCGAGGAATGGAATAATGGCTTGAAATGTTCCCTCTTTGGTAAACGTGCCGACGTGAAGTTCATAGATAATCAACTGATGAAATGGGACTCCCGCCCAACTGTCATCGGACCACTGGAACGCTTCAGGATCGATGACTTCAGAAGGTCCATGCACGCCTTCAGGCTGAAAACGAGATGCCGGATCCGGACGTTCCTTCTGCCCATCCAGCACATACCGGTAACGTGCACCTGGTTTAGTCCCCGACACCGTAACGTCGAAGTAGCCGCGCTCGCTTGGATTCATTTGAACGGGTGGGCATATCGCTGACTCGGATTGTCCCATGAAATTGATCGACACCTGTTTGGCATGAGGCGCCCAGACCCGAAAGTGAACTGTGGATGAATCGAGCGGCCGCGCCCCCAGATCCAGTTTCCACCCTTCTCTTCTCACTCTTTTCACCATTTCATTTCTAACACACACCCCTGCAACCCCAGTGTGCCAGAGTGTGCATGGCTATGCCAGGGACAAGGCCCTCCCCCATCCTCTCACTCTTGCACAAGCGCGCGCCCACGATTACCCTACTTAAAGCACCCCGTCCATGTTTTGCAGAACCTGATGACACTACAGCTGCCAACAGGAGGTCCGACGCGGGTTACATTGGAAACCGCTCTGGAAGCCCTGCGCAGGTACATCGCCTCCTTGTGCATGCAGCGCGACTATGGCGGGATCTAAAGAATATCTCGGCTCCGACAGTAGCCGGACCCTTATTTTGGGTCGGCCTCTTTTGAGAAGAAGAAAAACTAGAGTTACCGATATCTATCTTCCTTGAGCAACAGCGTTCTGAATGGCTCGATCCAAATCGACCCATCCCATGTGCCGCTTGACAAAACAGGCGAGTGCCCATTTTGCTTGGCGAGTTTCCACACTCCTCGATGTGTGAGACGGGTTCCGCGGAGACCGCCGTAGAGGTCAAGATCCGATTCCCCATCTGAGGCTCCTAGAATCAGGTAATCAGAGGAGCC
>DATDFW010000064.1:0-2240 GCA_036522375.1 Nitrospiraceae bacterium | reverse complement strand
CATCTGCCCATACCAACATGTGTAAGGGTGAGGCAATGCGATGCCTTGTGCTATTGATAGTCGCTATGACCGCGCTGTTCATCATGGCCGTGGCAGTCCACGCTCATGATCCAGATGAGGATATCCTCGAAATCCGTGAAGTCAAAGTCCTCGGTGACAAACCGGTGGCGGCCTCTTCCCAACAGTTCATCCCCGACAAAGAAATTATTCTTCAGCCGCAGGGACGTCCGGCGCAGGTGCTGCGACTCATTCCCGGTATGGTCGCGGTCGAGCATTCCGGCGGGGCGGGAAAAGCCGATCAATATTTTCTACGAGGTTTCGATGCAGATCACGGCACGGACGTGGCCTTCTTTACCGACGGGATGCCGATTAATTTGCGCACTCATGCGCATGGGCAGGGGTATGCCGACCTCAATTTCATCATTCCGGAAACCATCGAAGGGTTAGACGTCAGCAAGGCCGCCTATCTTCCCGAATATGGTGACTTTGCCACAGCAGGGGCGGTGAATTTCAAGACTCGACAGGTGGTGCAGGAAGGGATCGCACAGGCGACCGGTGGGCAGTTTGATACGCAACGCTATCTGCTCATGTTCTCGCCGACGAAGGACAAGGTGCGTACGGTATTTGCCGCTGAGGGCTATTACACGAACGGTCCATACGAACATGATAATCGCTATTTTCGCGGAAATCTGTTCGGGAAAATGACGACCAATCTTATCGGTCGAGATGAACTCAGTGTGACCGGGACGTTTCAGAGTTCCAAATGGAATGCCTCCGGTGAGATTCCGCTTCGTGCCGTCGATGCCGGCATACTCGGCCGATTCGGGTCCATCGATCCATCAGAAGGAGGCAACACCCTCCGCAGCACGGCCCGGTTGAACTATCACTACGACACCCTCTCGGGTGGCCAATTCTTTGCGAACGCGTACGGCCAGTATTACCGGCTGGACCTTTTCACCAACTTTACGTATTTTCTCAACGATCCGGTCAACGGCGACGGCATTCAGCAATCAGATCGGCGTGTGATGTATGGCGGAGATCTCGGATACAAACAGCAGGGTGAAGTCTTGGGCATGCCGAGTATCGGGACGATCGGATTTCAAACCAGAGTCGACGACATCCACTTAAGACTGGGAAAACAAACCACGAGAACGCCGACCGGGACCACCGCAGACAATGATGTGCTTGAGGCATCCTATGCACCGTTCGTCAAAGCGGAGATCCAGCCGACGTCATGGATGCGGCTTATGGGTGGGCTGCGCAGCGAAACCTTCACCTTCGATGTGCGTAATCGCTGTATCACCTGTGCGGAGCAACCGGCTGGCAGAACAAGCTCAGGCATGATCCTACCGAAAATCAACCTGATTCTCGGCCCCTGGGCCGCCACAGAATTCTTTGTCAACTATGGAGAGGGATTTCACAGCAACGATGCGCGATCGGCAGTCACGCCTGGTTCGTCGCCATTGGCGCGATCCAAGAGTTACGAGGTCGGGGTCCGGTCGAGGCCCTGGGGGAGTGAGAGGGTTGAATTCATCGCAACGGCCTGGCAATTGGATCTCCAATCGGAACTCGTGTTTGTGGGGGACGAAGGGACGACGAAGATTCGCGGTCCGAGCAGACGACAGGGTATTGAAGGCGCTGTGCGCGGTCAAGTGTGGGGGCCGATTTATGCCAACGGCAGTGTGACATGGACACAAGCCGAATTTCGCAACGGCGATGCGATTCCACTAGCCCCTGAGCTGACGGCGTATGGTGCGCTGTTGGTGCATTGGCCGGAACGATGGACCTCACAATTGCAAGCCACCTACCTGGGCGTACGACCCCTGACAGAGGACCGGAGCATCAAATCGCCCTCATGGGTCGAAATCGACCTCACGGAGCGCTATCAGCTGCCGATCACGTTGTCCCACGGACGGTTGGAAACGTTCTTCTTTATTCGGAATCTGCTCGACACGAAGTGGGAACAGGCCATTTTTGCCTTTGAATCGAGATTGAGAAACGAGCCGACTGGTATCAATGGCATACACTTCGTCCCGGGAAATCCGCGGATGTTTCTTGGCGGCGTGGCCTGGTACTTCTGACGGCTGCTGAAAACGATCTCCAACTTCGTTCTCGGATCGAAATAATCATCAACGGGGACCCGGCCGCCTCACCGACTCGGCGGCGCGCACAGACGTGGTGCTCCTTATTCGTCGCACCGTGCGCCCCAAGAGGGTACGCCTCCGGCCTGTTCTTCGGCT
>DATDFW010000063.1:0-5444 GCA_036522375.1 Nitrospiraceae bacterium | reverse complement strand
CCCCGGTTCCTTTGTAACTCGAATAATTTCATTGTTTCATTCTTGCCCTCGCCGCATCTTCCGTCATTTGAGACATGAACCTGACAAAGCAACTCCTGTGGGAGCGTTTTCAAAAATACTACTTTGAATTCCCATCGCTCGGCCTGGCCCTCGATCTGAGCCGTATGAATATTCCCGAGGACTATTTTCGAAGCATGACTCCTCAGATGGAAAAGGCCTTCGCCGGGATGCAAGAACTGGAACGTGGTGCGATTGCGAATCCCGACGAGAGCAGGATGGTGGGCCATTATTGGTTGCGCAACCCGGCTTTGGCCCCTTCACAGGAAATCTGGCAGGATATCGAACGAACCATCGGCGAAATCAAATCGTTCGCTGGGGAAGTCCACTCCGGCCGCGCACGCGGTGGCGGCGGACCTTTCAAGCATTTGCTGATCATCGGGATCGGAGGCTCCGCCTTGGGCCCGCAGTTTGTCTCGCGAGCCTTGGGACACCCGAAGACGGACCGACTGGACGTGTATTTCTTCGACAACACCGACCCCGATGGAATGGACCGAGTCCTTGCGGAAATCGACGAGGAACTCGGCGTAACATTGTGTGTGGTCATCTCGAAGTCAGGCGGAACCAAGGAAACGCGAAATGGAATGTTGGAAGCCGAAGCGGCCTATAGACGGCATGCCTTGGAATTCAGGGCGCACGCCGTAGCAGTCACCGGTGTTGGGAGCGAACTCGACAGACAGGCGGTGGCGGATAAATGGTTAAGGCGGTTTCCAATGTGGGATTGGGTGGGAGGCCGAACCAGCGAACTGTCGGCTGTAGGTCTGTTACCGGCTGCGCTACAAGGTATTGAGATAGAATCGATGCTAAACGGAGCGACGGCCTGCGACACAATTACAAGAGCAAGTAACGTTAACGCCAATCCATCTGCTCAGCTCGCATTGATGTGGTATCTGGCCGGTAACGGTAAAGGCTCCAAGGATATGGTAATTCTGCCCTACAAGGATCGCTTGGAATTGTTCTCCAGGTACTTGCAGCAGTTGGTAATGGAATCCCTGGGAAAGGAGACTGATTTGGACGGTCACATAGTCAACCAGGGAATCGCAGTTTACGGCAATAAAGGCTCCACCGATCAACATGCCTACGTACAACAATTGCGCGATGGAATTAACAACTTCTTCGTAACATTCATTGAGGTTCTGAAAGATCGAGATTCGGAAACGCACTATGTGGAACCGAGAGTGACGTCGGGCGATTACCTCGATGGCTTTCTAATTGGGACGCGCAACGCTCTCTACGAAAAGGATAGGCAATCCATCACCATCACCATTCGAGAGGTCTCGCCATTCAGTGTCGGCGTCTTGATCGCCTTGTACGAGCGGGCCGTTGGTTACTATGCCTCTTTGGTGCGCATCAATGCCTATCATCAACCCGGCGTTGAAGCCGGAAAGAAGGCAGCAACCGCCGTGATTCAGTTGCAACTGAGGCTCGTTGAGTTCTTATCGCAGAAAGGCATTAAACCGCTCACAGTGTCCGAGATCGCGGCCCAATTGCAGGTCCAGGGAGACGAAGAGATCGTGTTTAAGATCTGCGAACACCTGGCGGCAAACCCAAGTCGGGGGATGACGAAGACACCTGGCTCTACTCCGTTATCTGCCGCGTACGCAATTAGTTAGACTGCATGTTTGTTTATCCAAAACAGTACGAAGTCATCGTCCTTGGCGCCGGCCATGCCGGAATCGAAGCGGCTTTAGCGGCTTCAAGGATGGGATGTCAAACGCTCTTGCTGTCGACAAACCTGGATACAATTGGGCAGATGTCGTGCAACCCGGCGATTGGCGGACTGGCAAAAGGTCATCTCGCCCGTGAGATAGATGCCTTGGGCGGCGAGATGGGAATCGCCACCGATATGACCGGGCTTCAGTTCAGGATGCTGAACACAAAGAAGGGTCCATCTGTGTGGGCACCTCGTGCTCAGTGCGATAAGAAGGCTTACCAGCTCAGAATGAAATGGGTTTGCGAAAAGCAGGTGAACCTGGACGTGAAGCAGGGTTTGGCTGCCGCTCTCCTGCGAAAGGATGATCAGGTAATCGGGATCGAAACGAACCTGGGAGTGAGATACTTGGGAAAAACCGTTGTCGTGACCACGGGAACTTTTCTTCGGGGTCTCATGCACATCGGGCAAACCCAGCAAGCCGGCGGGCGTTCCGGTGAGGCCGCCGCCATGGGGTTGTCCGACTCACTTAGGGAAGCGGGATTAGAACTGGGTCGCCTTAAGACTGGGACGCCTCCCAGGCTCATAAGCCGGTCGATTGACTTCACAAGAACCGATATTCAGCCGGGAGACGAACCGGTTCCCCGATTCAGCTACTGGACGAGTGATTTGTTCCACGTGGAACAATCCGAATCCGCCCGCACATCGAACCCATCAAATGGTCCGTACCTACCAGGGTCTATCCTTGAGCGCTTGAGCGGACAATTGCCCTGTCATATCACGTATACCAGCGCGGCAACCGCCGCGATCATCCGGGCGAACCTGCACAAGTCCCCGATGTACTCCGGCGTCATTCAAGGCACTGGACCACGCTATTGCCCATCCATCGAGGATAAAATCGTCAAGTTCCCGGATAAGGAGCGACACCAAATCTTTCTGGAGCCCGAGGGAATTGCCACCGAAGAAATCTACGTCAATGGATTCTCCACCTGCCTGCCATTTGAAGTCCAAGTGGATCTGGTACGTACCATTTCCGGATGCGAGTCTGCGGAGATCATGCGGCCTGCCTATGCGGTCGAATATGATTTCGCCTTTCCGACACAACTGAATGCGTCATTGGAAACTAAGGTTTGCCGCAACTTATTTCTGGCCGGGCAGATTAATGGCACTTCCGGATACGAAGAGGCAGCAGCTCAAGGATTGATCGCTGGGATCAATGCCGTCCGATCCGTGCAAGGAAAAGAACCTGTTCTGCTCGGACGGGACCAGGCTTACATCGGTGTTCTGATCGACGATCTGATCACCAAGGGGACTACTGAACCCTACCGAATGTTTACCTCGCGGGCCGAGTATAGATTAGTCCTTCGACAGGATAATGCGGACCTCCGATTGTCGGAGCTCGGCCACCAAATCGGGTTATTGCCTGAGCGAAACTACCGCCAGTTCGTGGCCAAACGAGTGGCCATTCAAGAGGAAACAGTCCGATTGGACCAGACCCGCGTGGGCTCCCTGAGCCTCGCTCAAATCCTCCGCCGGCCTGACGTCAAGTACTCCAGCCTCCCCAACAGGAATCCAAGCCTGCCGCAGGATGTGATCGACCAGATTGAGATCGGCATAAAGTACGCTGGCTACATCGATCGGCAGGAGTCCGAAATCCAACGTTTTCAGACGATGGAAGGAAAGAAGATCCCCCCTTGGATCGATTACGAATTGATTCCGAGTCTACGCACCGAAGCTCGACAGAAACTCAGCCAGATTCGTCCAACGACATTGGGGCAAGCTTCGAGGATTTCAGGGGTTTCACCTGCGGACGTAAGCCTGATCATGATTTGGATGCGGCGCGGTCCGGTCAGGCAAGACGTTCCTAAAACAGAAACGGAAACGGTCGATTCACCAGACACCAGCGCCTAAATGCCGACTCGTCTGATTTGTAATCTGCTTATGGCAAACATGTTATACACCGTATTTCGATCTGTCCTTAATCGAATGCGTGGCCAGCGGAGCACAGGACATCCCGAACCTTGTGGCGAACCAGTTCCTTGACGGTGCTTCGGGCCGGCCCGAGGTATTTGCGTGGATCAAACTCCTTTGGAGATTCCCACATGACCTTTCGAATGGCTGCGGTCATGGCCAAGCGAAGATCGGTATCGATGTTGACCTTTGTGCATCCAGTCCGCCGCGCAATTTCAATGTCGGCTTCGGGAACTCCTGCGGTGTCTTCGCCTAACTTGCCGCCGTACCTATTGATTTCCTGGACGAGCTGCTTCGGCACGCTGGAAGCGCCATGGAGGACGAGGGGGTAATCTCCCAAGCCGGCGTCCAGCAAGGCCTTCTTGATCGCCTTCAATCGATCCAGATTCAGGTGCTGGTCGCCTTTGAACTTGTACGCACCGTGGGAGTTTCCGATAGCAACGGCCAACGAATCGACGCCAGTTGCTTTGGCGAATTCGACTGCCTCGTCGGGATGCGTGTAAACACCCCCTTTTGAGTAGCCGCCTCCTTCCTCGCCATCATCGTGCTGTGCGCCCACGAGCATTCCTAACTCTCCCTCCACCACGCAGTTGTGTTTGTGGGCATACCCGACGACCTTCTGGCAGAGGGCCACATTGTCTTGAAAGGCAAGGTGACTGCCGTCGATCATTACACTGGTGAACCCTTCATCAATGCATTCCTTGCAAAGCTCAAAGGTGTCCCCATGATCGAGGTGAACTGCGATGGGTATGTTGGAAAGGCTGACTGCGGCTTCGATGAGTTTTTTCAAATAAACCGGATTGGCATACTGCCGCGCACCCTTGGAGATCTGAAGCATCACCGGGGCTTTCTCTTCTTCACAGGCCTCCACAATCGCCTGAAGCAGCTCCATGTTATTGACGTTGAATGCGCCCAAGGCATATTTGCCTTTCAGGGCCTTGGCGAACAACTCTCGGGTATGTGTCAGTGGCATAATTCGATGGCTGCTTCAGTTGACCTGAACCGCGTTTTGGCCGGAAAGAAGTTGGATACTAGAAATGAACGGGAAGAATGGAAACAAAAATCCCGATGCCGAGTTTTGACTCGACTCCGGGAGCTGGCAGGGGCCGGAGCGGATGCTCACGGGCACCGGCTAGAATCCTTGAAACACCAAACTCATTGCAGACACGTCACGTTTCGGATTCGGCATTTCACCATTCAAGGATTCTAGATCTCCTCGTCCTCGGAGAGCTTCCGATAGAGCGTGGCGAGACTGACCTCCAGCAATTCCGCCGCCTTCTCCTTGTCCCCTCCGGTGTACGCCAGGGCCCGGTTCAGATAAGCCAGTTCCTGTTCACGCAGGAACGTTTTGAGTGGCCCCAACGGTCGACTGGACGCCGCCTCGACGGCTGATTGACCGGTGCTGACGGCCGTGCCTCCGACTGGATAAAGGGCCTGGGCGGGACTCACCCGTGACTCCGAAGGGACATCGGGGACCTGGAAAACCGTGTCAGATGGACTCTCCTGGAAATACTGCTGGAACGTAGGTGGGAGATCTGTGACCCGGATAACACTGTCTTCACAGAGGGCACAGGCCCGTTCGATGGCGTTTTCCAACTCGCGCACGTTGCCCGGCCACTGGTGGGCGCCGAGCACTTCCATCGTTTGGCGAGTGATCTGGAACGCCTTTCCAGTCCGGGCATGGACCTTGTCGCGCAGAAAATGGCTCACCAACAGCGCAATGTCGTCACCCCGTTCGCGGAGGTTGGGGAGATAGATGGGAATC
>DATDFW010000062.1:0-4724 GCA_036522375.1 Nitrospiraceae bacterium | reverse complement strand
GTAGTGGTCATAAAAAAGGAGCGAAGGCATGTCGGGAGATTCGACCTGCGCTTCCCCGAATTTTGCATCGAAAGGCAGAGCGGGGATTCGATAGTTAAGCGAAATGAAAGCGGGGTTATGGGACGTCGCGGAAACGCGTGAGGGTGCCGGCGATGGGACGCAGTACGTTTTGAGAAACCGGAATTCCAATGGATCCTTGCTCACGGAAATGTGGGTCGATCCGGGTAAAAGCTTCGCCGCCACACGATGTACCATCGTGGCGAATGGATTCACGGTGGCGGAGTGGCAAGTAAAAGAGTTCCTGAAAGTAAAGCATTCCTGGCTCCCGCGCATCGTGAATAAGTTGACCTATTGGCCCAACAGTCTAGACGCGCTCGCCGATTACCTCTTTACAATCAAGGAGGTCAAAACCGGGGCTGATGTTCCAAGTTCCATTTTCGCCCTGCGTTGGAATAAAGGGTCGTATGTTACTGATCTCATTGCGGGAAAAACCTACATAGAGGGCGAACAGTAGAGCAGCGAACAAGCGGGCAAGCCCGCCGTCGCTAACGCGCTTTGGCAAAATGCCCGCTGCCATGAGGAGGAAATCAGAATGACGAAGGCACTGGAATCGGATGTCACCTGCGGGGCGGATCGGTTGAGGTCGTTTTCTCGAGCCCCGGTAATCGGCCTCTTTCTGATGACCCTCAACGTGGCTACCCAGTACGAGGTCTTGGCGCAACCGCCCGAAAACCCAGGCGTTTCCTTCTGGCTGATCAATCAGAGTCCCGATTCCGTGGCGGAGCTTCTGATGCATGTTGCGAAGAAGGAGATTGTAATCCCTGCCCGTGGAGTGCCCATCGCCATCACGCATGCTGCCCGGTCCCAGACTGCGGATGAAGTGCTGGCTGGCTTCAACACCGCGCTACAATCGAACGGATGACAGTTTGTGGAAGTGGGGCCGGCGCACTTGAAACTCGAAAAGGTCGGCGTGGCAACCGACACGAATGCCGTTGCCCGTATCCTGATAAAGGTGGAAAACAACATCGTGTTCGTTGATGACCGCCCTGTCCTATTGGAAAAGATTGCCGAGACCGTCAAGCTGTTGCTTGTTCCCCGGTCCGAAGTATGGATTTATGACTACGACGCAAGGCCGGTGGGGCCTGGCGCGAGGGACAACAGTCCAGGATATTGGGCGGTGCTGAGCAAGATCCCGTGCCGCTCCGAGGACATATTTCGGGTGTACCATCCGTTGCGGAGGTAATTAGCAATAAGGACTCTGGCTGTGGCGCTGGGATATCACGGAGGTCGAATTCAGTTGAGATTCCGCGAGTGGGCCCAAGAAAACTGCGCATGAAAAAGAGCCTTATATTTGTTTATCTCACAGGCGATCAATCTTGTCGAACGACGCGTCAACACCCCTCGTTCTTTAGAACCGCACTCAGGTCAGCTCCCTCGGGGAATGTGAAGGAGATGCGTTTCGTTTCGTTCTCGAGTACCTTGACCTTCAAGGTCTTGGCGCCAGCTCTCGCGTGCCAGGCTTCGATCACATAGGTGCCAGGCGGTAGATCTTGAATTTCAAATCTTCCATCCTCTCGCGTGGTATCGAAAAATGGGTGTGCCAGCACCCCGCAGTAGGCCCGCTCCCAAGTATGGAAGGCGCACTTCAGGACAAGGATCTCCGGCTTCTCAAATGTAACCTTGAACCGCATGCCCTGCGTCGTCACTATGTCGAACCTGTGATTGTTCGTGCAGATGCAGTGAACAGCATGGAGTGTGGGATCGTTGTTGAGGATCTCAAGCGTCTGGCCGACTTGGATCCCGAACATGCGAGGCTCGAGGAAGCAGTTCTTGTGGCGCAACGTTACCGAGCTTTGTGGCGCGGCAAAATTCCGGTCCTCCAGTCCACTCTTCACGTACACGAAGACGTTCGCAAAGGCACCGTTGGTGCCCACGGCGTATCGTCGCGTTGCTGGTCCCGTGGCTTTGAAGTTTGTGCAATCGGGAACGCGTGTCAGATCCACTGGTTTCTCCTCTGGCGGTGCGCCTAAGAATAAGACTTCGCCGACGATCTTCGCACCTTTCGCATTCAAAGCCGGCTCGGATGCCGGCTTGGTTTCGATTGCAGTAACTCCTTTCATCGAGTCTTCTCGCTGATCGGCAGCGATAGCGGAGATCACACAAAGGAAGGCGCATTGGCCGCCGACCAAACAAAACAGCAGGAGACAGGCGGCGTTGCGAGGTGTATTTTCGTCAGCCAAGCCCGTCGACGTCCAACTCGGCCTCATGCGCGACAACGAGAAGCGCCAATTCATCGCGCAATCCGTAAACTCGTAGAAGGACTTTGTCAAATCTTGTCGAGCGTCATCAATGAAAGTCGACAACACCAATACCGACTCGTTGAACGCGAAACGTCGTCCATCCTCCAATAAGGCGATGAGTAGAAGGTCATGGGTGTATCAGGCGAGCAGACGTGACGAGAGTTTTCAACCACGTCAAACCAATTTGTCACATAGATTAGCAGGACAGAGCGTTCCCCAACGCGTGTGTTGCCCTCTCATTTAGCCCATTGCCCGATCTGCGAGACGTTCAGTGCCTACAGAACACATCCTTTTTGCGCACTTTCAGCGTACGTCCGAAGCTGAGGTCGCAAATCGCGATGCCTCTGCATGAACGTCGAGATAATGCTCTGGCACCGACCCTCGTAGTACCTACCCCAGTGACCAAGCCCGTGCAACGCACTCTCCTGACACGCGATGGAAGGAAGTTGCAAGGTCGTCTCCATCACCGAGAGACAGGCCGCATCAATTTCTTGCCGTGAGGCATCCTTCGGTTGACCACGCAGGGGGAAGATGTCCCACCACATGTAACAGACCAGATTGAGCGGACTCGCACCCGGTTCGTCTACGTGCGACAGGTGCGGTGTGCAGCGTGGCAAAAAGGACTGCTCAAATACTTGGGTGATAGCGTGGATGCACCGTGAGCGCTCGTCCAGGGGGTTATTGGCATCAGTGAGTACGGTAAGAGGCGTGTGCCCCTCGCCAATCAAGAACCAAAGCCCCTGGTTGACCTGTGCGTCGGTGTATGGAGTGAGCAACTCACGCGCATTGGTGAAAAGTCGGGTGGTGTATGCAATCACCTGCTGTGGTTCCAGTTCCACTTCGTCGGCATCGAGGTCCCAATGCCATGCCGTCTCGGTAACGGGGTGGTTGAACATGTGTAGAACCCAATCGTCGAACGTGAGGTCCTTCAGAATCTTTCCCATGTGCTTGACTGTCATTTTAGCGGATTCAGAACTCTCCACCATTCGTTGTCTCTGCGACAAGCAGGCTCTCATGTGAAAAGCCGCCATCAGGAAAAAGGCAGGCCTCTGTGACAGCGACAACATTTCCTGTGTACTGCTTCTTCTCAGGAAAGAAAGACTTTAAGCCGTCGAGGTTGGGCCACGAATTCGTGGTATGCGACCGAAATGACAACTCCAACACCTCCGCAGTCTTGGCGACGAGGGCATCATCCACCGCATCTTTGAACCCTGTCTTCTGAAGCATCAGCCTCGCTTCGGTCTTGAAATCCTTGGCAGCAACAGCCGCCTCGATGTCCCGATGCCGATAAGCGTCCTCCAGGAGAAGAATCGCACCCTCTGGCGTGGTGAAGTCCTTTTTGACCGGCGGCAGGGCCGACAACTCAGCGAGATACTTCTCTCGCTCTCGTTCAGTAGCCGACTTCTTGTCCGTGCAACCACTGAGGACAAAAACGACGCACAGCAGAACTCCTGTGATGATGAATCTCATGTGTGTGAGGTGGCGTTCGCGAGTATTTGTAGGGACTGTCGTCTGCCTCGTTCTAAGTGACAGTACGCACGACGTTATTCCGGCATTTTCCAAACACAGTCAACGCTGGTATGTTGGTTGTGTCCAGTATGCAATTCGCGACTGAAAGTCGGCGCAAGTCTTGGCAGATGGCTGCATCGGCAATCGGGGGGTCTTGGGTAACGCTGTTCTTAGGGCCGGCGACCTTGCTGATCGTTCCGTTCCTTGCAATTGCGGCGACTTTTTCAATCTCTAAGAGAGCGTTTTGGCCGGTAATTGCATTGGCTTTTCTGAATCCATTGAGTGTCTTTTTTGCGGGGGGAATGGTGTCATATCTTCGCGGAACCCCAACACTGGACTTCATGGGTCTGCCGGGAATTGAATCGTTCAACGTGGACCGAACGACACGCTGTTTTAGGAACGGGGGCGGATGCCTAATGGATGGGGATGAGTGGGTATTTTTAACGCCCCACAACACATCTATCAAACTAATGGCTTCGGTTTTTGGGCCTCCTCGCCGTGGATACAATGGACCGTATCCAACCAAGGGAGAAGCCTTCAAGGAGGTAAAAGATACGAAGCCATTCTCGAATGACTTGTTCACGCAAGGCAGAGTGTTGGTTGGCGACAAAGAGATTGAGCTCGGTCAAAACGTGACGGAGAAATTGATGAAGGGACTACAATTCTATTCCGACTCCTTGTATGAGATGGTCTACGGCAAATTCGTTGTCCAAGCCGTCCTCTATCACGAGCGTTGCCTGATCCTGCGCCTGTATCAGATACGGAGCGACCAGATTAATGACAAGGACTTGGGGAAAGATGTGATGGTATTGTTTGACCTTCTGTCGTTCAAGAGTTATCCAGATAACTCACAAGCGGGAAACGCATCGTGGAATTCCCCTTGACTCGGAAATAGGCAAACGGGCGCGCGTTCTG
>DATDFW010000061.1:0-3686 GCA_036522375.1 Nitrospiraceae bacterium | reverse complement strand
TGCAGGATTCCCCCTGACGTCCGGATTCTTTAGCAAGGACCATCTGCTTGTTTCGGCATGGTCGTCCGGACCCCTTGGTCAGTTCCTGACTGTGCTCGGCCTCGTGACGGCATTGATGACGGCGTTCTATAGTTTCCGGCTGGTCTTCGTCACGTTTTGGGGGCCCTCGCACGTCGATCCTCATCATGCAGACCACGTTCACGAACCGTCAAACACAATCACTCTGCCGTTGATCGTCTTGGCAGTGCTCAGCATTGTTACAGGCTATCTGGGCATTCCGGAGTTTCTTGGACCCATGTTCGAGTCAGATGGAGGCGAGGCGGCCCACGAGGGAGGAGCTTCCATAGGCATCATGGTGCTGGCCACGGCTATGGGATTGCTCGGAATCGCCGGCGCCTACTATGTCTATGTGCGCAACCCTGCGCTACCGGATCAGTTTGTCCGACGGTGGCAACTGTTGTATCGGGCCTCACTGAACAAATGGTATGTCGATGAGGCCTACGATCGAACCATCGTCCGCCCGACCTTTTCCGGCGCAACCGAACTGTGGAAGCGTGTGGATGTGAACGTGATTGATGGCGCGGTCAACGGAGTGGCGCGCGCGATCGGCTGGGGAGGGTGGCTCTTGAGGTTCACGCAAAGCGGGCAGGCGCAACATTATGCGCTCGGTATGGCGCTTGGGGCGGTGGCCCTGTTGACGATCTACTTATTCTTGTGAAGGAGTGCCAATGGTCAAACGGGCATGGGCTGATGAGAACAACGAACAACTGTCCTCGTGTCGATGACCGTTGACTATTGACCAATAATCAATGACCAGTACCTTTCCCTGGCTCTCACTGCTCCTCGTGCTCCCCCTTGCGGGAGCTGTCGTGCTGTCGTTCGCGGCAGAATCGACCGCTCGATGGATTGCACTGATCGCGACCTTGGCCGATCTGTGTGTCGCCCTTCCGCTCTGGTGGCTCTTTGACCCGCAGGCCAGCCAGATGCAATTTACTGAACATGTTGCCTGGATCACAGCCCCTCCAATTTATTACAGCCTGGGCCTCGACGGAATCAGCCTACCACTCGTGTTGATGACCGTCGGGATTATGCCCCTTTGTGTCTTGATATCCTGGAATGCGATCACCACAAGAGTTCGGAGCTTCATGGCGATGGTGCTCATCATGGAAACGGCCATGGTGGGAGTATTCGTCGCGTTGGACTTTGTCCTGTTCTATGTATTTTGGGAAGCCATGCTGATTCCGATGTACCTCCTCATCGGTGTCTGGGGAGGAGCCAACCGGCTCTATGCGGCCATCAAGTTCTTTCTGTACACCCTCGTAGGGAGTCTGCTTCTGCTCGTCGCCATCTTTGTCCTGTACTATTACGGAGGGCACACATTCGACATTCTCGCCCTCAGCCAAGGCACCTACCCCGCTTCGCTACAGATGTGGCTCTTCCTGGCATTCTTCGCCGCGTTCGCGGTGAAGGTCCCCATGTTTCCATTTCATACGTGGCTCCCGGATGCCCACGTCGAGGCCCCAACTGCTGGCAGTGTCATCCTTGCCAGCATCCTCTTGAAAATGGGCACTTATGGATTTCTGCGATTCAGTTTACCGATGCTGCCGGATGCCAGTCGGGCGTTCACGCCCATCATGGTTGTCCTCTCCATCATCGCGATCATCTATGGCGCCTATATGGCATTGGCCCAGGTTGATCTCAAGAAATTGATCGCCTATTCGAGCGTGAGCCACATGGGGTTCGTGACCCTTGGCCTGTTTGTCTTGAACCAGCAAGGCATCGAAGGAGCCGTCCTACAAATGGTCAACCATGGGATTACGACCGGCGCCTTGTTCCTCTGTGTCGGCATCATCTATGAGCGTACCCATAGCCGGTTGATTGCCGACAATATCGGATTGGCCAAACCGATGCCGAAGTATGCAACCCTGCTGGTGATTTTCGGTTTATCCTCGCTCGGCCTCCCCGGCACCAATAGTTTTGTCGGAGAATTCCTCGTGCTCGTCGGCACGTTCTATTGGAGCAAGGTCGCAACAGCCTTTGCGTCGTTGGGCGTCATTCTCGCCGCCACGTATCTTCTTTGGATGCTCCAGCGTGTGGTGTTCGGGGTGCCATCCCCTGACCAGCTTCCGAAGCTCAGGGACCTCAACCAACGAGAGTTTGCCACTCTGGTACCACTCGTTCTGTTGATATTTTGGATCGGTCTCTATCCGAATCCACTCATGAGTCGGATGCACCAGAGTGTGAGCAGTACTATTTCCTCCATGTCCCGGGCAAAGGTCGCGCCGACTGCCCACCCCTCTGCGGGCGCGACAGTGCCGCTGCTGGCGGACAACGGAGAGCAGCTGAAGACCCAAGGCACATCGCAATGAGTCTGTACGGCGCGGATCTCTTGGCCCTGCTTCCCGAACTGGTTGTGGTCGTCACGGCCTGTCTCGTCATTTCATTGGACCCCATCACCCCGGCTTCGCGACGAGATCTCCTGGCTTGGCTCAGTGTGGGCGCCCTTGTCTTATGTCTTGGACTTACCGGCTGGCAGATCAGCATGCAGAATCTCCGGGTGTCTACATTTAGCGACCTGGTAGTCGTCGATGCCTATGCCAGGTTCTGGAAAATTCTTCTCTACAGCGTGACTGGCGTGACGATCTTTTTGTCGCTGCCCTATCTGAAGGCGGAGCGCATACACCTCGGCGAGTATTATGGGTTCCTTCTCCTTGCCCTCTCCGGCATGATGGTCATGGTTTCCGCTATCGACTTACTTACGATATACCTCGGCACCGAGCTCATGTCCATCTCGCTATATATCTTGACCGGCTTTAACCGGTCTAAGCCTCGTTCATTGGAGGCCTCCGCCAAATACTTCGTCCTGGGTGCCTTCTCTTCTGGAATTCTGTTGTACGGTATCTCACTGCTCTACGGACTGGCCGGCAGCACCAAGCTGGTATCGATCGCCGCCGCCATTGGGACTCGCGGGACGGATGATCCTCTCGTACTGATCGCGACGATATTGCTTGCCGTCGGTTTCGGTTTTAAGCTCGCCGCGGTGCCTTTCCATATGTGGACGCCCGACGTCTATCACGGTGCTCCAACCTCGGTCACGGCTTTCATGGCAGTGGCGTCAAAAGCTGCCAGTTTTGCCGCATTCATCCGTGTCTTTGTCGAAGGACTCGGCGGGCTCAAGGCGGATTGGTCCGTCCTGTTCCTGCTCATCTCCATCGTCACCCTGGTCTTGGGCAATGTCGTTGCCATTGTGCAGACCAACATTAAACGGATGCTGGCCTACTCCAGCATCGTGCACGCCGGCTATGCGTTGATTGGGTTTGTGGCTGCAGGCCGTGGGGTTGGTGCGTCCGGGGGAACGCCTGGTCTCGCGAGTGTCATGATTTATCTCACTATCTATTCATTCATGACGCTCGGCGCCTTCGCCGTCATCGGCATGCTTAGGAAAGGCCGGGTCGAGGGAGAAGAAATCGAGGATTTCACGGGACTCGCAAAACGTCAGCCGCTCGCAGCTTTTTTCATGCTGGTCTTCATGGTCTCGCTCGCCGGCATTCCGCCGACTGCAGGCTTCATCGGCAAATTCTATGTGTTCATGGCGGCCGTGGAAGCAGGAATGGCTTGGCTCGCTGCGATCGCCCTGGTCTTTGCGGCCGTATCGGCCTTCTACTACATGCGTGTGGTGATGGTCA
>DATDFW010000060.1:0-3089 GCA_036522375.1 Nitrospiraceae bacterium | reverse complement strand
ACCAGCCTCGAAAAACATCAACCCAGTGACTCGGTCATGCTTGTTTGGATTTCCTCCCCCGGGTTGATCGAGGCTGTCTTCGGATCTGCTTTTTCGGCGAAGGCGGATCAGACTCCACAACTGCTTGTCGTTCCACATAATCTTCAGATGACGCCGGATCATCCTCCCATCGCTTCTCATCCCGTTTGGCATATTTCTCGCCGAATGTTAACGGCTCATTGTCTTGATACGTGACGCCTACTGCCGTCCCAATTTCGTCGACCAAGTCTTGGTCCGGCGTGGGGGTCGAGCCGCCAGGCGTTTCCTCTCCCGTCTCGACTCCCTGACGTGAGACATCTGGATCCCCCGCACTCATTCGAGCCCACTCTGCATCCGACATGTCGCCTCTGCCAATGCGTTCAGGGGTCGAAGACACTGGCGTAATCTGGCCTCGATCTAGTTCACGGTTCGAGGACGATCGAGATTCATGCTGATCACGAGTATCCCGATCTGGGTCCGCCATTGCGCGTTTCTTGCGTGTCGACTTCATACATTCCCTCCTTGCTATTCAATCAGGCATGGAGCTGGCGCGTATATTCAAAGGTGTCATTCGCGTTAGATGCGTCAGGATGTGGGAGTCAGTCATGCTCATAATCCTCGTCGTGCCTAAGAAAGCCCTCAACTAGGAAAAGGCCTAGGGTATCTGAGGGTGAAGTTATGACATGCTGCAGGATGTGGGAACCGGGACACGCGGGATGGTGAAACAGTGAGATATCGGAGTGAGGGACGATATGGAAGTGAATATCTACGCTGGAAGTGACGGAACGAATCGGCATCCTCTCGAAGGAAATTAACGAATCAATGTTCACGGGGATGCGATTGTAGCTGTTGCCACCGAACACAGTCGCACTTGCGATGCTCGACGACCATTACGAGGAGGAGACTAGACTCCATGATGAGCGAAATATTCTATGATGTAGAATTGTCTCTCGGCATCATGCTTGGCGTGGTGCTGCTTGTGTGTATAGGAGTAACCGATTCGAAACTTAGGCGACAGGAGCGCGAAAACCATGCCCCAAGGAAATGGGCTTGATGACGAGTTCCGATGCCGCTGCTTGCTGTCTCCCATTCGACGGTCCCTCCGAGCTCTGAAGATCGTCCTTTTCCATTAGATATCACATGGCATATAGCCGAAGAACCGGACTCAACCATTCCTGCATCGCCTTTTCTAAAAGTTGGCGAACTGTTCGGCGCACATATATAAGTGGCCTCACTGTAGCGACTGCTCGGATGAAAGATGTCTGAGAACAACTGACCGGAGAATGGCGAGTCAACTGCCCTCTTGACTTGTGGCGTTGAAGGCCTCGTGGCAGAGTTGCCATAGGACGAAAGAGTGTAGGACCGCAAGCCGGCTGAAATTAAACGTAAGGAGGGCCATCATGATTCGCCGACCAGCTATGAATGTAGGACTATTCTTATTGGGTCAAGTGTTACTCATTGCAGGAGCAGGATACATACTCAGTAGCATCACCATCCGCGTTGAATCACTGTTGTGGTTGATCTTAACCTCTGTGACCTGGTTTGGATTTTTGATCGTCTATACCTTAATTATCGGTGTGGACCGCACAGTTGAACTGCTCAAGGATATTGGAAAGAAGTCAGTGCCCACAAGTGATATCCCGACATGAAAGGACGAGAAGGCGATGGCGAAGAGCATCCAGCGTGAACTGGTACAGACTCTCATGAGAAGGGATTTGATATCCACAACGGGATGGGCCTTGTAGCATAGATAAATGCCCGATTTTGTAAAACCTTGTGCCGCTTACGGATCTCGATGCTTGTCTTTTCAGCCGCCATGCATATTTCTGTCATTCTCCTATTATTTGGGGGAGGGATTTCACCTGCTCTCGATCAATTGCCGCCACAACCAATTCCTTCGCCTGTGCCGACGCCCTCTCCTGAACCTCTTCCACCCTCCCCGGTGCCTCGGCCTCCCTCCCATCCAATCCCACCGTCACCGATTCCCCCGCCACAACCGGAACCCATTCCTCCAACACAGCCGCACCCGCACCTCATGAAAGTCATGGCATCATCCTTTTGTCCAAACTCGACACCATGTGCCCGTCACGATCGAAGTCTGATCCAACCAACGTACCATCCAGATTCGACCGACCGGCATCGATGCATAGAGTATTGCGCCGCATGGTGCAAGCTCACACTTGACTGAAGACGCGACCTCTTGCAGAGAGAGATTTCGATTGCTAGAGTCAAAAAATAGAGAAGCCGCGAGCGCTGGAGATCAAATTGCTTTTTTTCTCCGGCCTCGCGGAGTGGTGGGAAAGGAGGTCTTCGATGGCTGCAACTGTTTCAAACGGCAAAGTGATTTCTCTGGAGTACACCCTCAAGTTGGACAACGACCAAGTGATCGACACCAACGTGGGGAAAGCCCCGTTGACATATACGCAAGGCGCTAAACAAATTATTCGCGGCGTCGAAACTGCGGTAGAGGGGATGACGGTCGGACAAGCCAAGCATGTGGTTGTGACACCAGCGGACGGTTACGGAGTTAGAGATTTGACCGCGCTTTACGAGCTGCCGAAGAAGAAGGTTCCTGAAAACGTCAAGGTCGGCACGCAGCTGCACGGAAAAGATGCCAGCGGCCACGTCATTGAACCAGTTGTAAAAGCGATCACAGACAAGACGGTGCTTCTGGATTTCAATCATCCTCTCGCTGGCAAGACTCTCTTCTTCGACGTCAAAGTAGTTAGCATACATTGAAATGCGCGCCGATGGACAAGAGGGAGGTGGGCAAGATCAGGCGCCTGAAGTCGCTATGTGGGTCAAAGGCCCACCCCCGCTTGGCTTTACTTCTGGGACATATAATTGGTGACCTCGCCGCTTTAACCGCTGGTTTGAGTAATTGGCGACCCACCCCCCTTGTACACGCTCGTGAAAATGCCCGTCACTTGGCTTCGGACAAATGCTTTAGGGCTGCTTCAGCGTGCTCGGTAGCCACATCGGCGTGACCAGCTTTGCCATGTTCTATGGCTTCTTTGAGATGCTTCATTCCCTCGGCCACATGTGAGCCTTTGCCTCCCCTCTCAGCATAC
>DATDFW010000059.1:0-2297 GCA_036522375.1 Nitrospiraceae bacterium | reverse complement strand
CTTTGGGATTGCAGTGGAGACTGGAGTCGTCATGGTCGTTTACCTGCATGAAGCGCTCCAGCAACGCATAGCAGAGGGCCACCTGTTGACCGATGCGGATGTAGAACAAGCCACAATCGACGGGGCGGTTCAGAGATTGCGTCCGAAACTGATGACGGTCACAGCGGTGATTCTGAGTCTTGCTCCGATCCTGTGGGAATCAGGTATCGGCTCAGATGTAATGAAGCCGATCGCCGCTCCCATCGTCGGCGGGATGATCACTTCAACGATTCACGTGCTGATACTCGTGCCAGTGTTCTTCCTGCTTATAAAAAGAAGGGCTTTGCGGCGGGACGGGTCGCCGACTCGGATAAACGTTTGACGAAGTTCTTCTTCTCGCAGACAGCATTGCCTGAAACCGACGTTTAGGCGAACATCGGCGCTGGTCACAGAATGGTCACAAAACTGTGGCCACCTCGACAGATTAAGTTGTTGAGTGAAAAAGGGTTTAGGCTGAGAGAATCCCTGAAAAGGCTGGCGTCGGGGGTTTAACTCCCTCCCTGGCCACCAACTTAGCTATAATCAATCAGTCGCCCTTCATTGTTAATCCTTCACATCGAGTCAATATTTCGTAAATCGATGATGTTCGATATTCGTAATCCCCTGCATTTACGAAGGTTAATGATTGGTAGAGCGCAGACCAGAAGGGCTTGGCGTCTGCCATATTTGCTTGTTTCTCGCGTGTGGGACCAGTTCTTGCAATAAGGAGGCGTCAATGGGCTCGGGAGTGAGCAAACGAAAAAGGATGCTCGAAGCTCAGGTACAGAATGACTCCCTTTTCTCCCGCGTACGGGCCCAGTCCGACAGGGAACCCCAACCCGGGAACGATCTGCAAACCGCTATCGAAATTGTGGGCCCAACGAATTCCCGGACTTATATATAGATCCTGAGATCGTTGCGCTTTTCCGGCTGCCACGACAGTCTCGCTTGATGTCCACAGTGTCTCCAGCAGAAGATTGACTCGGGAAGTGGCTAACCACACCATCGATTGTCCAAGGTTAAAGGCTATTGTGCTCGCGCTTTCGTGATCGCGATTGATAGAGCGAGGAACCCAGGTTGCACCGGCGTTCCAGTGCGTGACGAAAGTTTTGGAATGCTGAATGCTGACCGGCAGATTTGTCTGCAGCCCGATACCGCCTGATCCGCGGCCGAAGTTATGATCGCCAGTTGGGAGCAGCAGGCTAGGTCTGGGGGCCATCGCAAGTTTCGTCTCGCCGTTTCCCATGAGTTGATATCTGTAATTGAGAAATGTATCGCCCCACCCCGCACCCGAACCCGCGAAGCTGCCCGCGTGGGTTCCGGCTAGAGTAATGCTCAGTTGGTGTTTCACCGTGCGAATCGGCCATTCATCGGTCTGCGTATACACCCAGTCATGGCTGTTGGTCAGCCTCTCGAATGAACTGATGTGCTGAACCACGCCGTCCTCCTGGTTGTATGCCTCCTCAATGAGGAAGCTGTTGTCCTGGATAGGCGTGGAAGTCTGGTCCTTCTGGGGGACAATTGGAAGTTGTTGGGAGAAAGCTGGGAGGGAATGGAGCATTAAGGGGGAAGAAATGAGAATTGCTGAGAGGAAATGCACGCGCGCCTCCTAAATGAAAATGAAATTCATTTTCATAATGCCCCTTGGCTCACTTCCTGCGCTGTGATCTTCATCACATGACTTTCGCTCTTGCTCCGATCAGTACCTACTCGGTCCAACTCCGTCTCTGGGCCGGACCACAAGAGACCTCGGTATCAGTGGATGGTCTAAGCACGCGGGTCCCCACACGATGGGGGATGGAGCCGCTCCTTCGGCATGCAAGCGTCATGAGAAGTCAGGTCGGCGAGGTCCCGGGGGACATTGTCGATCACCACATCGGGTGCGGCAGCAGCCTTATGTTGGAGCAGGGGTACGCGGTTGTTAGACTGTCACTGGTGAAATATTGACCGCTTCAAACATGGTTGCATACTGTTCTCCTCTCTTGCGTCCTTGATTTTGGGATTGCTTGCTTTGGAGGCGAGCGTCGCTGAGATGCGAGCCCCCGACCGAAGAATTGTCAGATGTTTGTCACGCGGAAGACTTTGAGTTACATACGGAGCCGCGCTATTTACACGCGTTTGACAATCCGCTTGCAACTCGGGATGGCGGCTATACCTTCTACTGTTACGTATGGGCGTCGAGTGCGGTCAATTTAGGGCTACCCTCTGCGATACGAGGATCATCTTTGAGCTCATAGTAGCTGTTCAGAAGATCAATGAATTCCTCTTTCCCCCCGTAT
>DATDFW010000058.1:0-4235 GCA_036522375.1 Nitrospiraceae bacterium | reverse complement strand
CCGAATTCCACCCCCCCCACGTCCCTTTCCCGGCGTCGGTTCAATGTCGAACGATTCCTCCAGCTTCGCCGCGCCTTGCAAGAGCTCCAACGGGGCCTTGGAAGCCGCCATCTGTGTGAGCTTCCCCACCAGGACCTGTTTGTGCTCCGGCACGTACACTTTGATATCATCCCGATTGACATAGATGTCCTCGACCGAAGGGTCAAGATAGTTCCACCGTAACCGACCTGGCTTTTTGATATAGACCTTCCCCGAGGACGTGATGGCCCGCTCAAACCCTTCGATCATGGTCTTCTGCGTAAAATCCGCCTGAAGATCTTTTGTTTTTTCATACCGTGCCTGGAGCTGCTTAACTACCTCTCGCACTTCCCCCAACGCCTTCTCATCATTCTCGTCTCCAGCAGCAAGAGCGAGCAATGGGAACAGGCTCCAAGTACAAACGAGAACGCCCGCTACAAAACATACCCAATTCAATTTCTTCATCATACTAATAGCGAGAAGAGGGGTGGAAGGTTACGGCTACGGCGCACGACCTTCTCACCCGCCCTCTGCTCCGATTCCTTCGCGATGGACTTCCTAAAATCTGCCAATCGTCCGAGAGAGGGCTTCCTGTTTCCTTCTCTGCACCATCAAGCCTTCTCTCCCAAGGGAGTCGCCGGACAGCCTTTTACTGCGCGCATCGAACGATACAGATTATGAAAGATCCTTCCAAGCTCGCTCGTTACCTCTTCAGGGATGGGGGCTGATTGATCTCCCACTGCGCGCTTTCTTTAACTTCTCCCCTTGCCTTTTCAAGGGCAGTCTGGTCGATCCTCGGTTGCGCGCGTCGAACGAGCACATTCTTATCGTGCGCGTTCCGCGAGCAGGAGGATGACTAGTCTGCCCTTCCCATCCTTCCGAGCATGCGCGTTGCGCGAGGATAGGAGATCATCAGGCTCCATCCGCTCACACCTCCTCCGCTCCCACCGGCCCACGCCGCCCAACTACCTCTCTCCGTCCATCGCGCCCGGCAGCACCCACGAGGCCATCGACCTCCATTTGCTCGATCATGCGAGCCGCCCGAGGATAGCCTACCCGCAGCCGGCGCTGAATCAGCGACGCAGAAGCTTGACCGGTAGACAGGACCAACTCTTTCGCCTGCTCGTAGACTTCGCCCAGCGAGTCTTCCTCTTTCGCGACTTCCTGTTTCAACGCGATCAGCAACTCCTGATTGTAGGATGGCGTGGCTTGCTCCTTCACGAACTCGACGACGCGGCGGACATCGTCATCCGACACGAATGATCCGTGCAGCCGCATGACACGTCCGGTTCCCGAGGCCAGATAGAGCATGTCCCCACGGCCAAGAAGCGCTTCTGCGCCGTTCGCATCCAGGATGGTCCGCGAATCGGTCTTCGATGACACTTGAAAGGCAATGCGTGCTGGGAAATTCGCCTTGATCAAGCCGGTCAGCACGTCGACCGACGGACGTTGGGTCGCCAACACGAGATGGATGCCTGATGCACGAGCCATCTGCGCCAAACGCGCGATCTTGTCTTCCACTTCTCTCGGCGCCACCATCATCAAGTCCGCCAATTCATCGATCATCACCACGATATAGGGCAGGGGCTCCGGCGGAGTCGGCGGTGGCGAGAATGATCCGGGGCTGCCGTTCGGAATCGTAGTTTCCCCGGCAGAAAGCCGCTCCTCTTCGGGAAGAAATTCGATAGGCAATTCCGGCTGGTCCAACTTGGCCGCTGATTCCGCCTCCAGCACACCCTGCCCCCCTGCGATCTTTCGATTATAGGTATCGATATTTCGCACCCCTGCCTCGGCAAGCAATTTGTAGCGCCGTTCCATTTCAGCCACAACCCAACTGAGACCCCTCGCCGCTGACTTGGGATCGGTGATCACCGGCCGTAACAGATGCGGGATACCGTCGTATGTTTGAAACTCGAGCATCTTGGGATCGATCAGGAGCAGCTTCACTTCATCGGGTCTGGCCGAAAACAGCAGGCTCAGAAGCATCGTGTTGAGGCTGACGCTTTTCCCCGCCCCAGTAGCACCGGCCACTAGCAAGTGCGGCATGGTTTTCAAGTCGGCGATCGTGGGAGATCCGAAAATGTCCTTCCCCAAGGCCAAGGTGAGCTTCGATCTGGCGCGCGAAAAAACATCGCTCGTCATCACTTCCTTCATCGACACTGTCTCGCGATAGAGGTTCGGCACTTCTATCCCGACCACTGATTTTCCGGGAATCGGCGCGACAATCCGGAGACTGATTGCTTTCAGCGCCAACGCCAGATCGTCGGCAAGGTTCACTATGCGCGCGACTTTAGTGCCCGGCGCCGGTTCGAACTCGTACATCGTCACAACTGGACCAGGGCGAACTTCTGTGACCTTACCGGCAATGCCAAAACTGAGCAGGGCCCGGGTCAATATATCGGATTGCGCCTTGATCTCTTCTTCCGTAACACGCCCTAAGGGGCCTGAAGGCTCACTCAAGAGCACGGCTGGATCAGGCAAGATATAGTCTCCCGTCTTTCGAGCAGCGACGACCTGTGGCTCCGGTTCGGATTCAATCTGCTCAACCGGCTCGGGAGCCGATTGCCTCGACGGCTGAATGACCGGCCAATCCAATTCCGGTTCTGCAGCCGCCTCAGGAAGGGCTTCTTCAATCACTTCACGGATAGATTTCGATGACTTCTGTTTGGCTTTCCGTGGGGACTCAGGAACGGATTCTTCCACCGGCCTGTCGGGAATCAAGGCACGGGCCCTGTTGAACATCCAATTTCCCAAACCGGGAATGCGCTGCGCGATCTTCGCCAGAGACACGGATGTCGTAAAGAGCAGCGACACCAGCAATCCCGCCACAATCAGAATATGCGCACCGGTGCTCGCAAAATACGCCCGTAAGCCCTCGGCGAGTATCCGCCCGAAGACACCACCCGCCATCCCTCGAAAAATAAGCCCGCTAGAGATGGTCGGTACCGCCGTGACTTCGAGATGGAGCAAGCCGCTGAAAAACAGGAGTGCCGCCAGCGAAGCGCCGCCGTTTCGCAGACGGATCGACAGATCGTCCTGAGTAAAACAGCGGGCACCCATGAGTCCGAGAAGTATCGGGAACAAGTAGGCGGCCGCACCGATCGACCAGAAGAGCGTAGAGGCGAAGAATGCGCCGACCGCTCCGATGAGGTTTCTGGATGGAGGCGTTGCAGATGGCCCGGACTGGAGCTCCCCCGACACAAAGGACAATAGACTGAGAAGTGTCAAGAGCGCCAACGCGATCAGGACGACTCCGATCACTTCTCGTTTGATGTGTGACGGGGGGGAAGCGGCGCTGCGGGCCTCGCCCCGCTTGGCCGAAGTGCTGACAGCCATGATCGCGATGCTAGCACAGGGGATCGATCATTTCAAACAATCAGACGAGCGATCACCCGATAAGACAAGGTGTTTGTCTTCGGCGTCCAGCGATGATTCAGTAGGACGGGGACAATAGCTACGGCGTCAGAAAGACTTGACTGCCAGGCGCGATAATTCAATGAACTGTGCGACGGAGAGAATCTCTGCCCGTGCGGTGGGTGAGAGGTTGAGCAACTGAAGCGCCTCCGCTGCTGACTTCTGATTGTATCCTTCGTCTTTGAGCGAGTTGATGAGCGTCTTGCGTCGGTGTGCGAATGAAGCTTTCACCAGCGTGGCGAATTTCGGTTCTTCATCTAGACTCAGTGCTCTTCGCTCTTTTGCCCGCAATACAACCACTGCAGAACCGACTTCTGGTCTTGGCCTGAAGCACTGGGCTGAGACGCGGAAGGCTTTCGTGATCTCCGCAGCGTACTGCGCCATGACCGAGAGCACGCCATAGTCTGATTCATCGGGTTTGGCCACCAGACGATCTGCTACTTCATTTTGAAGCATGAGGACCATGCGTGGGAAACGATGACGTTGATCGAGCAATCTGAAGAGCAGCGGCGTCGAGATATAGTAGGGCAGATTGGCCACGACAACTGTCCCGATCGGCAGGCTCTCGACCGGATAGACCAGTGCGTCTTCACAGACCAACTGCACATTCGAAAGCTCCGACTGCCTGGTTTCGAGATAGGCGTGCAGCCGTGGGTCCACTTCGATCGCCGTCACACGACGGGCCACATGGCACAATGCCTCTGTCAGGATGCCGCGGCCCGGTCCGATCTCCAACACATGGTCGCTGGGACCCAGTTCCGCCACCGCGACGATTTTGCGCACGATGTTGGGATCGATCAGAA
>DATDFW010000057.1:0-2357 GCA_036522375.1 Nitrospiraceae bacterium | reverse complement strand
CGAGGATAACGAAGGCGACGCCATTCTCATTCGAGAGGTGCTGGCGAATTGGAAACGCAGGAGGAACGCGATCAAAGAGATCGAGGCGCGCCGTCAATGTCGTCATAGGCTTGACCGCCCGGACCCAAACTGGTCCAGGATGAATGTTAGACTGGACCACAATGGTCAGCCCTCGATTTCTGTATCATTCCTAAGGAGAAGTTCCAGCGGTGTGCACGGGCTCACGAAGGTCGTTCTTCGCATGAGCCCTGGCCTAGCCGCTGTATGCGGGAGCGACCTTGGGAGAGATGTGAACCGGTTGCCAATTGTCACAGGAGCGTCTGAAGCTTGCTCAGCGTTTCCGCGAGCACCTCAATCGAGGCGGTCCCTTTCTTCACAGCCTTACGGACTGTCCAGTCGAGACTCTTGACTTGGTCTGCAAGCACCACGCTGGCACCATCTGTGCCAGACCCGATCAGCACTTCGAAGGGATACCCTTTCATCTGACTTGTCATGGGACAGCAGAGCATCAACCCACTCCGACGATTGTAGCTCGCCGGTGAAAGGACGAGGGCCGGTCGATGGCCTGCCTGTTCGTGACCAGCTTGTGGATTGAATTGCAGCCAGACGATGTCGCCCCGGTCGGGCACATACAACCGCTTGCTCGTCATAGCGCTTCTCGTCCCGCAGGCCCACTGAAGTCAACTTCGTTGTGCCTGTTGCGGGGAGTCATCCGCTTGATCAGATCCTCCAGCCGATAGACTCGGCGTAGGTGAGGCCTCAAAACAAGGGACCCTTTCCGCACTTCGATGTCCAATTCATCCTTCACTTTTAGTCCTGCTTGCTGAGCGATGCTCTTCGGCACTCGGATCGCTAAGCTATTGCCCCATTTTTGAGCCGTGGTTTTCATATTCGCAACCCTCCATTCAATCGTAGATACAATGTAGATACTACATGAAAGCATAGTGCTGCGTCAAAGAGAACGGGGGACCGAAAAAGCAACCTGCGAGACTGTTATCGGCGTAACAGACCATTTGCACTACTTTGGCGTTATAACCTCCTGGATTATCCTGGCCACGGTCAGTGAGGATTGCTACGAATGAGCTAATAATTGCCGATTGGGCAGCAAACCGAATCATGATCTTGAAGACTCAGTGAAGACAATCCAGTCTGCCATGAGCCAGCCAATGATCTCTTCCTCGGCACTGAACATACGGCCATGTCGGCGCAGAGAAGCCCTCACGTATATGTGCCGTGAACGTTCCTACAAAGACGTGCCGCAACCCTGGCTCCTGCTACTGGACATCACATGCCAAAGAAAAGCTGGTTTGAGGTAATGCAGGAGTTGAGGAGCGATCCGCAGTTGCGTTCCCTGCCCGTCATCATGCTGATGACGAACGACCGGACCGCTTGCTCGTCACAACGCCTTTCGCCCCACAGACCCGCGGAAGTCGCCTTCCTTGTGCACGTTGCAAGGTGATCGCCATCAGCGCCATCTTCCTTCCTCAGTTCTGGTCCAGATTCAATACCCATTTCCCCTTTTCATTTCTCCTCAATCTGTGTAAGGCCACGCGCATGTCGCAGACAGATGTCCATGCGTTGGACAATCTGTTTATTCATCATCCTTCTCAGCGGTTGCCACAATGTGTCGCTGTCTGAGCGACCAACGGCGGAAGCTCCGCCACCCATCATGCCGTTGTGGGCGCGCTATCAGCAGTGTCTCATGACAACCGATCCCACGGAGTTGGCCCTCATCATTGACCAGTTCGAGCGCGTGATGCTCGCGGGGACTGAACCTCCGTCCTGGATGAAGGCGTGGGGACTCCACGTGAAGAGCCAACCAATCCGTACGGTGGTCGATCCCCACGCGCTCGGCGCCGCCTGCACCCTCAGAGCTGCTGCAGTGATGGCCGAGGCGGAGCATCTGACAGAAGCACGGGCGCTGTACCAGCGCGTCCTCGACCGATATGTCAATGGTGAAGTGGCCTACTACGTCGAGCAAGCCCAAAACGCATTAGCCGGCCTGCAAGATTCTGCTCCTGCCATCATCGCGCTCCGTTCTAGTGCTGCTCCGTCTCGCTGATCGCTCTGCAAGGCTCAGAGACATCAATGCACGTGCTTACCCACTGTAAGACTCGATCGAGTAGCGCGACTCATGCGCATATCTGTGAGGTGACTCATGAAGACGACGATCTATTGGGCCATGCAACACAGCCGCCGCGTCGTATACGAATTCCGTTTTCGTGCCACCTGCTGGTGGCTCCGTCAGCACGTGGAGTTTCTGGAATGGCGGCTGCAGCTGAACGCACTGAGCCCACCGGCGCAATCCGATCCGACACCCATGGCGGTCAGACAAGGAGCCTAGCGGCCGACGTTTC